>CAZYYV010000011.1:0-46627 GCA_964651295.1 uncultured Bacteroides sp. | reverse complement strand
TCCTCACCGGATAAAGTTTGAAACAAAAAATATGGCAGTTTGAAAAATTCTACGTAACTTTGTGATTGCTAATTGTGCACAAATTATAGCAAGTAAAATAATTATGAAAAATCGTTTAGTCACCGCAGCAAGCGCAGCCATGATTGGTGCGGCTTGTATGGTAAGCTGTAGCGACAAGCATGAAAATCCCTTCTTGTCGGATTACGCAGATCCCTACGGAATTCCCCCGTTCGAACAGATTGAGTACACCGATTATCTACCCGCACTTGAAGCCGGTATCGCTCAGAAAACATCAGAAATAGAGGCAATAGTAGCGAATCCCGACGAAGCTACATTCGAAAATACGATTATGCCCCTCGAACGTTCAGGCGAAATCCTCGAAAAGGTAGCGATGGTATTCTTTGCTCTAGATGAATCGAACTCGTCGCCCGAAATGGTTGAAATTGCCGAGACCTTCTACCCCAAGTTCTCGCAGTTTGCCGATGAGATGACTATGAATGATGCACTATTCGCTCGCATCAAACATGTATATGACAATCGCGAAAATTCCGGTCTTGCAGCTGACCAGATACGTGCAGTCGAAGATTATTACAAGGAATTTGCGCGCAACGGTGCGCTTCTCGATTCAGAAAAGAAAGAACAGCTCAAGGCAGTTAACACCGAACTTGCTAGCCTTTTCCTCGAATTCAATAAAAACCTTCTAAACGCGACTAACGCATTCGAACTCGTAGTAGAAGATTCACTCCGTCTTTCAGGTCTTCCCCAGTCGAGCATCGCTCAGGCTGCTGATGAAGCAAAAGAACGAGGTCAGGAAGGTAAGTGGGTATTCACACTCCATGCACCTAGCCGTCTTCCCCTCCTTCAGTATGCAGACGACCGCGACCTTCGCCACGATATGTATGTAGGTTATACAACTCTCGCATCAGAAGGAGAGTATAACAACCTCCCCATTATTAGCAAAATCCTTAACGCACGCGCTCGTAAAGCAGCCCTTCTTGGATTTGAGAACTTTGGCGCTTATATGACCGACAACGTAATGGCAAAGACAGTTAAGAATGCGGAGGACCTCCTTATGCAGATTTGGACTCCCGCCGTTAAGCGTGTGAAGGAAGAAGTAGCAGAAATGCAGGCACTCGCAAATAAGGAAGGTTCTAATATCACTATCGAACCTTGGGATTACTATTACTACGCAGAAAAAGTACGTCAGGACAAATTTAACCTCGATGAAAACGAAGTACGCCAGTATTTCGCAGTTGATTCAGTGCTCAATGGTATCTTCACTATGGCAGAACGCCTCTATGGAGTGAAATTTACCGAAATGCCCGACGCACCCAAGTACTACGATGAAGTAACCGTTTATGACGTTACCGATATCGCTAGCGGCGAACACGTTGCAGTATTTATGACAGACTACTTCCCTCGTGCCTCAAAGCGTCAGGGTGCATGGATGAGCGAATTTAAAGGCTCATGGGAAAACGAAGACGGCACCTCTTCTCGTCCCGTTATCTACAATGTTGGAAACTTCTCTCGTCCGACAGCAGATACCCCAGCACTTCTTACACTCGATGAAGTTGAAACAATGTTCCACGAGTTCGGCCACGGCCTCCACGGAATGCTTTCACGCGTACGTCTTAAGAGCCAAGCCGGAACTAATGTAGACCGCGACTTTGTAGAGCTACCTTCGCAGATTCACGAACACTGGGCACTCGAACCCGAACTTCTCCGCACATACGCCCACCACTGGCAGACCGGTGAAGTTATTCCCGACGAACTTATTAAGAAACTCGAAGCGGCTGCAACTCACAATCAGGGCTTTATGACCGCAGAACTCGCAGGCGCTGCACTTCTTGACCTCCAATTCGGTAAACTTAACCCCGAAGGCGATGTAGACGTAGCAGCGTTCGAAAAATCTGTTGCAGAAGCACTTGGCATGCCTAATGAACTTACCTTCCGTTATCGTTCTCCCTACTTCAAACACGTATTCGGTAGCGACGGCTATGCTTCTGGCTACTACACATATCTTTGGGCAGAAGTTCTTGATGCCGACGGATTTGAATACTTCAAAGAAAAAGGAATTTTCGATCCCGAAACAGCTCGCAAGTTCAAAGAAAATGTACTCGAAAAGGGTGGTTCTGTAGATCCCATGGAACTTTATAAGAACTTCCGTGGTCAAGAACCTTCGGTAGATGCACTCCTCCGCAACCGCGGCCTTGCACCTGCGCGCAACTTTTCGCTCGACTCCAAATCAGGAAAATAACAATTAACTCAAACATACTATAATGTTTAGAAGTAACACTTGTGGCGAGCTTCGTCTCGCTGACAACGGCCGCAAGGTAACGCTTGCCGGCTGGGTCCAGCGCGTTCGCAAGATGGGTGGTATGACCTTTGTCGACCTCCGCGACCGCTATGGCATCACTCAGGTGGTGTTCAACATCGAGCACGACAGCGCTCTTAATGAAGCTGCCAATCATCTTGGTCGTGAATATGTAATTCAGGTAAGCGGCACAGTAGCCGAACGTACGTCCAAGAACCCTCAGCTCCCTACCGGTGATATAGAAATCATTGCCGACGAGCTCAATATTCTTAATGCTAGTGAAGTTCCTCCCTTTACAATCGAAGATGAAAGCGACGGCGGAGATGATATCCGTATGCGCTATCGCTATCTCGACCTACGTCGTACGCCAGTGCGTCGCAATCTCGAGCTTCGTCATCAGATGACAATGGAGGTTCGTCGCTACCTTGACAGCAAAGGCTTCCTCGAAATCGAAACACCTATGCTCGTAGGTTCGACACCCGAAGGAGCACGCGACTTCGTAGTGCCTTCGCGAATGAACCCCGGTCAGTTCTACGCTCTCCCCCAGTCGCCCCAGACACTTAAACAGCTTCTTATGGTGTCGGGAATGGATCGCTACTTCCAGATTGTGAAGTGCTTCCGAGACGAAGACCTCCGCGCCGACCGTCAGCCCGAATTTACTCAGATCGACTGCGAAATGAGTTTCATCGAGCAGAATGACGTTATCGAGCTCTTTGAAGGCATGGCAAAACATCTCTTCAAGACTATCCGCGGTATCGAACTTACCGAACCCTTCCAGCGTATGCCTTGGGCAGATGCCATGAAGTACTATGGTAGCGATAAGCCCGACCTCCGTTTCGACATGAAATTTGTAGAACTTATGGACGTTCTCAAAGGACATGGCTTCTCAGTATTCGATAATGCGGCTTATATTGGTGGTATCTGCGCCAAGGGTGCCGCTACCTATACACGCAAGCAGCTCGACGCTCTTACTGAATATGTTAAGCGTCCTCAAGTGGGTGCTAAAGGTATGGTATATGCACGTGTTGAAGCAGACGGCAACGTCAAATCGAGCGTAGATAAATTCTATACACAGGAAGTACTCCAAGAACTTAAAAAGGCAATGAACGCCGAAGCCGGCGACCTTATCCTTATCCTCAGCGGCGATGACGCAATGCGTACACGCAAACAGCTATGCGAACTTCGTCTAGAGATGGGTCGTCAGCTCGGTTTGTGTGATAAGAATAAATTTGCATGCCTTTGGGTTGTAGACTTCCCCATGTTCGAGTGGAGCGACGAAGAACAGCGCCTTATGGCAATGCACCATCCCTTCACCCATCCTAAAGATGAGGATATTGCACTCCTTGATACCGACCCGGCAGCCGTTCGAGCAGACGCTTACGATATGGTTATTAACGGTGTTGAAGTTGGTGGCGGTTCAATCCGTATCCACGATAGCGCACTTCAGGCTAAGATGTTCGAAATCCTCGGTTTTACTCCCGAAAAGGCACAGGAACAGTTTGGTTTCTTGATGAACGCATTCAAGTTTGGAGCACCTCCTCACGGTGGTCTTGCTTACGGCCTCGACCGTTGGGTAAGTCTCTTCGCCGGCCTCGATAGTATCCGCGACTGTATCGCATTCCCGAAGAATAATAGCGGTCGCGACGTTATGCTCGACGCACCTTCTTGCCTCGACCAGAAGCAGCTCGACGAACTTAACCTCGAAATCCACCTTCCTGAAGCAAAATAATGAAATTAAGCTTCATCATATCGGCGCTTGAGGAGTATGCCCCGCTATCACTCCAAGAAAAGTGGGACAACTCCGGACTCCAAGTCGGTCTTCCTCCGGAGGCCGACGGGGAGTGCACCGGTGCCTTGCTGTGTGTCGACGTTACAGAGGCGATTATAGCCGAAGCCGTCGCGAAAGGATGTAATCTGGTAATCTCGCATCATCCTTTGATTTTCAAAGGACTTAAAACCCTCTGCGGTCGTACACCTGCCGAACGAATCGCTGCGGCAGCCGTTCGAGCCGGAGTAGCAGTCTACTCGAGCCATACAGCGCTCGATAGTACACGAGGAGGAGTAACGTACGAGATGGCATCGCGTCTTGGTGCTACACCGATTCGCGTTCTTGCACCCTCGGAAAGTCGTACGGCGCTTGTTACCGTTACTTGTCCGCGAACAGCAGCTGCCGATGTCCGCTTGATATTGCTTGACTCGGATACGGCTCGTTGCGACTATTTTAATGTCGATAGTGAGTGTATCGATACCGAATCGGTAGACCCGCTCGACCGAGTAGTAGCTCATACGCCGCTTTGCCGAGTAGAGGCACGTGTAAATTCGTCGTCGGTTTCGATGCTTAAAGCTGCTTTACGTGCGATGCCTGATGCAGATAGTATCATGGTCGATGTGCAGATTGTGGCAGAAGAAGCTGCTTGCTATGGTCTGGGTATTGTAGCATCGTTTGATAAACCGATAAAGGGATCCGAATTGCTTTCGATGGTGAAAGATCGTTTTGGTATCCCCATTGTAAAATCGAGTGCAGCATACGACCCAGAAATGCTCGTCCGCCGTATAGCACTATGTGGCGGCTCTGGAGGCGAATTTATTGGTAGGGCAGCGTCGTTAGGCGCTCAAGTATATATCACCGCCGATGTGCGCTATCATGACTTTGTAGATGCCGCAACTCACCCTATGGCAATTTTTGACATAGGCCACTTTGAGAGTGAGGCGTGTGCAAAGGATATCTTCAACAAAGTAATTAAAAATAAATTTCATAACTTCCCGGTCTATTACTCGGAGTTGGAAATCAACCCGGTAAAATACCTGTAATAAGATATGGCAACAGAACATAAACACGAAACTACACCCACGGTAGAGGAGCGCATGAAAACACTCTACAAGCTCCAGCTCTTGCATTCAGACATCCGTCGCATTAGAGCTATCCGCGGAGAACTTCCCCAGGAAGTAAAGGATCTTTCGGATACTATCAAGGGTCTTAACGCTCGTATCGAACGCTTCCAAGGCGAAATTGAAGAGGCTAAAGCTCGTCGCGTTGATGAAATCAACAAAATCGAGAATAAAAAGTTGCTTATCGAGCGCTATCGTCAGCAGCTCGATAATGTGCGTAACAATCACGAATTCGATAACCTTACAAAGGAAATCGAATACGAGGAACTTGAAATCCAGCTCAGCGAAAAGAATATCGGCGAGGCAGAACGTCAAATCGATAATCTTAACCGCGAAATCGCCGGAATCGAAGAGAATATCGCAAATCAGACAGCCCTCCTCGACGAAAAGAAGGCAGACCTCGATAATCTTATTAGCGAAACTCGTTCAGAAGAAGAAAATCTCTTGGGTCGCGCAAAGGAACTCGAACCTTCGATCGACGAACGTACACTTACAGCATTCAAACGTATCCGCGACAAGGCTCATAATGGCCTCGGTATCGTAATTGTAGACCGTAATGCTTGTGGTGGATGCTTTAACCGTATTCCCCCTCAAAAGCAGATCGAAATCAAGACACACAAGAAGGTGATTGTGTGCGAATATTGCGGTCGTATTATGATTGATCCCGAACTCGCAGCAGAAGTTCAGGAAGAAATGGAAAAAGGTAAGTAATCGCTTACAACCGTAATCACCGTATATGCCACATCGTAAGAGCAATTGTCTCTGCGATGTGGTATTTTATTGCGTGTAACATAATTTAATACATGTTATCATTTATTGTCTGATATTGTATAAAAAAACTTAGTAACTTTGCAGCGAAAAGTAAAATATGAAGAAATACATCAAGAGATAACGTTTTGTTAGACTCACAATATACTTGAATTTTGGTTATGAGGGAGGTGCGTTGCTGTGAAGTAGCGCACTTTCATTTTTTTGTGGAACGGTTAAATATTGAAGTGGAAGATTGATAAAATATTGTTAAAAACGCACAAAAATATCTTAGTTATTGAAAACTTTGTATAATTTTGTGTTTAAATCTTGCATAGAGAGTTGTAGTGCCTATGGCGCTATGATGAATTGCAAAACGAATGCCGTGAATATTAACCCTTAAACAATAAATTAGCCTTTCTCCAATTAGAAAAACGAACACGTACCTTAAACACAATTTTCGAAAAACTTAAAGCCTTAATTTTATCTAAATCTGCAGATAGGTCTACAAGAACCCCTTCTCGTAGAAACCATGCGGAACCGTAAATTCACAAAACATTTATGAGAAAGCATCTTTATCTCACTATGCTCCTGTTGGCAGGCATGCCGATGCTCGGGACAATTCCTGCATTCGCAGAGCCCGTAGCTCAACAGCAGAGTCAAGCGGCTACCACTATTAGCGGTACCGTCTTGGATGAGAACAGTGAACCCGTGATCGGTGCAAGTGTAATGCAAAAGGGCGTACGCACTAATGCAGTCGCTACCGATGCCAATGGTAACTTCAAAATCCGTATCCCCGCCGGCGCAACACTCGAAGTGAGCTACGTTGGCTACAAGACAACTACAGTGAAAGCTGCTAACGGAATGACAGTTACACTCCAGCCTTCAACTGAAATGCTTAACGAACTCGTAGCCGTAGGTTACGGTTCGCAGAAACGAGCCAACCTTACCGGAGCAGTGGCAACCGTTGACGTGTCGCGTACAATGGAAAGCCGTCCTGTATCTGATGTTACCCGAGCTCTTCAGGGAGCTATCCCCGGTCTTTCGATCACCACATCGAATGGCGATATCTCGTCAAATCCTTCAATGAAGATTCGTGGTACCGGATCACTTACCAATGTTGATTCAGAACCACTTATTGTAATCGATGGTGTTCCCGTTGATGATATGAGTTTCCTTAACCCTGATGATGTTGCAGAAATCTCAGTACTTAAGGATGCATCTTCAACCGCAATTTATGGTACTCGCGCTGCTTATGGTGTAATCCTTATTACAACTAAAGACGCCGGTACAAAGGATCGCGTATCAGTAAAATATTCAAACAACTTTGCATGGTCAGGAACAACCGTTCAACCTGAGTTTGCCAGCAACGTTGACCAGATGAAGTATGCACTTCAGACAACTTATCGAGGAGGTAATGGCGACCGAGAAATCTTCGGTCTTTACTTCGCTGACCTACTTCCTTGGATGGAAAAATGGCAAGAACAGCACAACGGTGAAAAGTATACAGACTATCGTGAACTTCAACCCTACGTTGACGAAAACAATATTGGCGACTATGCAGTAGTTGACGGTATTTGGTATCGTTACGCAGATTGGGACGTGGCTAAAACACTTTTCAATAGCGCAGCACCTTCACAGAAACATAATGCAAGTATCGAAGGTACATCAGGTAAAACCTCTTACCGTCTTTCTTTCGGATATGACGATAAGCAGGGTTTGATGAACTACAATCCTGATAAGCAGACACGTTACATGGCTAATGCAAGCATTACCTCACAGGTGTTTAGCTTCTTGAAGGCCGGTGCTCGTATCAGCTTCTCTAATAAAGAATACGAAGGTCCTAACTTGAACCGTAACTCATACCAATATGCATGGCGTTGGCCGTCATTCTTCGAAGGTTACGGCTATATTAAGGATGAACAAGGTAATGCTTATTCAACTCGCAGTGCAATCGGTTATCAGTTGAATTCACCGATGGATAAAACTGTAACGACTCAGACACGTCTTCAGGGTTGGATGGAAGCCACAATTGCTAAACATATCACATTGTATGGCGACTTCACATATTCATTGAAGAATATGAATAGTGATTCATCAGCATCACCTTACTACATGTGGAACACATGGGGAACTGCAGCTCCATCTCTTTTCACACCGTATACACAGCAAACAAGCTACGCAGCTCAGTCGAACTCGCGTAACGATATGTGGACAACCAACATCTACGCTACATATTCTAATACATTCTCTGAGGACCACAACCTTAAGGTAATGGCAGGTTTCACCGCAGAACGCGAACGTTATAACTATTTCTATGCAAAACGTACAGGCTTGGTAGACTATAACCTTCCTAACCTAAACCTTACCAATGGTACAACTTACACCACAAGCGCAACACGTTATAGCCGTGCAACCGCAGGTTTCTTCGGTCGTGTCAACTATGACTACAAAGGTATTTACCTTTTCGAAGCAAACGGTCGTTATGACGGATCTTCACGCTTGGCAGAAAGTGGTCAATGGGCATTCTTCCCCTCATTCTCAGCAGGCTATCGCTTCTCAGAAGAAGAATACTTCAAACCTTTGAAAGAATGGTGGACTAATGGTAAATTCCGTGTAAGCTACGGTCATGTAGGTAACCAGGGAGTAAGCCGTAACTCATTCCTTTCAACAGTTTCTCAGCGCGGTCAATCAAGTGTATACTGGGTGCAGAATGGTCAGAAGATTACACAGTACGCAATGCCTACTATCGTTCCATCAAGCCTTACATGGGAACGACTTGAAACAACCGACCTAGGTCTTGACCTCGGTTTCTTAAACAACTCGCTCACAGTAAGCTTCGACTGGTATAATCGTAATACCAACAAGATGCTCTCGCCTGCACAGGAAGTGCCCTCAGTTCTTGGCACATCAGCACCTAAGGGCAATAACGGTACACTCCGCACACAGGGTTGGGAACTTTCACTCGGCTGGAACCACACCTTCGGAGACGTAGATTTCTATGCCAACTTTAATCTTTCAGACGCACGTTCGAAGATTACAAAGTGGACATCAGACAACGATTTTATCTATACCTACAATCCTAGCTCAGGTAACTATACCGAAGGTCAGTACTATGGCGACGTTTGGGGCTTCGAAACCGATCGTTATTTCGAAGAATCAGACTTCAATGGTCAAGATGGCGACGGCAATTGGATTTACAAAGAAGGCGTAGCCGATCAGACTTATCTCCAGCAAGGTTCATTTGTGTATGGCCCCGGCGACGTTAAGTTCAAAGACCTCAATGGCGACGGTTATATCAACAATGGTAACAGCACAATGATTGAATATAATGGAGCTTACTATGTAGAAGGCGATCAAGGCTATGCAGAAGCTTCTGCCGCGCTCAAAGAAGGAAAAGCAGAAAAAGTTCCTGTTGGTACATATCGCAACCATGGAGACCTCAAGGTTATCGGTAATGCACTTCCCCGCTACGAATATTCATTCCGTCTTGGCGCAGCATGGAAAGGCTTTGACCTCGACCTCTTCTTCCAGGGAGTAGGCAAACGAGACATGTGGGCAACCGGTCAGTTCGTAGTTCCTATGTCGCAGTCTAACCTCGGTGTATTCGAACATCAGCTCGATTGCAACTGGTACACAATCAGCAATGACGAAATCGTAGGTTACGAAGTAGATCAAAGCAACTTCTATCCAAACTTGTATAAGGGTAGTATGGGAACCGGTAAAGTAGCTAATATCGGTCGTGGTTGCTTCAACTTCTACCCCCAGAGCAAGTATCTCATGAATATGTCATACCTCCGCCTCAAGAACGTAACCCTTGGTTATACCCTTCCCAAAGAACTTACAACCAAAGCATATATTCAGAAGGCTCGCGTATACTTCTCAGCAGAGAACTTGTTCTTCCTCCACAACGGCATGAGCAAATATAAACTTGACCCCGAAATCGCTCAGACATCATCAGGTGCAATGGGTGCAGACGACGGTGTAGGTACCTTCGGTCGTACCATTCCTATGATGCGTTCATTCTCATTCGGTGTTCAAGTAACTTTCTAATCTTACCATCTTGATACACATGAAAAAGTTAAATATTCTTGGCGTTTTAGCCTTAACCGGAATGGCTCTTACCGGCTGCGACGATTTTCTTAACGACAATCGTTACCCCGAATCAGAGCAGATCGTAAACTCAACATTCTGGTCGAATGCAGTCAACGTAGAAAACCAGGTAAATCGTTTCTATCAGAACTTTACCGGTTATGGAAATACAACCGGCTCAGGTAACTTCTATTGGACCTCCCTAACCGATGACCAAGGCGGTTCTGTAGGTGGAACATTTAATAACTGGAAGTATGTAACCATTCCTACCTCAAGTTCAGCATGGGATAGCCCCTATGAACAGATTCGTGGATGTAATCTCGTGATTGAAGGTGTAGAATCGGGAACACTCTCCGGCGCAGAACGTGATAACTTTATCGCTGTAGCACGTATGTATCGCGCTCTTCAGTATTACTGGTTGGTACGAGCTTATGGTGATGTACCTTTGGTAAAAACCGTTCTAGAAGCCGACAGCCCAGAGCTCTATGGACCTCGCACCCCTCGTAACGAAGTTATGGATTTCGTACTCGAAGACCTCGACTATGCAATCGCACACATAACAACACAATCAGATAAAGAGGGTTATAGCGTAGACTTGGCCCGTGCAATCAAAACAGAAGTTTGCTTGTTCGAAGCATCGTATTCACGCTATACCGCTGAAGACAACACCCGTGCAAAGAAATTCTATGAAGAAGTAATAGACGCTTCAGAGCCACTCTTGGAAAGCTATCCTATTTGCGACGACTACTCATCGCTCTATCAGTCGCTTAATGATAAAATCTTGAGTAACTCAGAAGTAATTCTTGCCAAAGTTTACATTCAGGGTGTCTTCATGCACTCACTCGTTGACTACTCAAGTGGTTCAACACCCATCGCCGGTATCACCAAAGACGCATTCGATTCTTACCTCTTCCTCGACGGTAAACCCCTTGCGTCGACCACCCTCGATACAAATGATGCAGGTGTAAAGGCAGAAATCGAAAATGTAGTAAACGGCGAAACTACCACCGCGACAGTTCTTTCTATTGAAGCTCCTCTCGCAGTACGTGATAAACGTCTCAGCCAGACAATTTATCCTTATGTAGCTTACGCAGATTTCCCCTTCCAGACACAGAATACTGCTCCTATGACCTCGAGCACCGGTTATCTCGTTCGCAAGTACAATAACTTTGCAATTCCTTATGCAGATGCTTGTACCGCAAACAAGAATTACACATCTGCTCCTCTCTATTGGGGCGCTGAAATGTGTCTTGCATACGCAGAAGCTAAAGCAGAATTAGGAACTCTCACTGATGCCGACCTCAACAAGACACTTAACAAGCTCTATGAACGCGCAGGCCTTCCTGCTCAGACAGTAGCATCACTTAGCGCAATCAACGACCCTGCAAACGACATGGGTGTTAGCTCTCTTATTTGGGAAGTCCGTCGTTGCCGTCGTTGCGAACTTATCATGGATAATGATATTCGCTATTGGGACCTCGTTCGTTGGCATCAGCTCGAAAAGATTGCTTACGAAAACAATCCTGACATGCTCAAGGGCGCAAACGTTAAGAATGCATGGGTAGACATTAAAACCACCGGTGATTACATCGACGTAACACTTGGTAATACCCGTAAATGGAATGACGCATACTATCTCTATCCCATTCCCTCAGGTCAGACTAACTTGAATCCCGAATTGGGCCAGAATCCCGGTTGGAAGTAATCAAGATATTACATAATAGAAAAGCGCAGCGCGAGCTGCGCTTTTTTTGTGTAGTATAAAGAGAAATAGCGTTGTGATATGTTGTAGAGGCGATTTTGTCCGATTTGTGTTTAAGTCTGTCCAATTTGTGCTTGTATAAAATTGCGCGTGAGAGTAATTTTGCAGCATCAAATAATCGTGCCATGGATAATAAATCACATTTTTCACATACAGTCAAGTTTGCCCTAGTGTTGGCAATGATGATGAGTTGGGTCGGAGTATCGGCACGACTCAATGGTTCGTACTATGGCACGAACTATACCGTACCTTTTGCACACGCATATAGAGCGCTTGAGCGTCTAGGAGTCGACCACCGACAAGCAATTGATCGCGATGTCTATCACATGGCACGTCTCGGCTTGAACGGCTATCGTCTCCACCTTTGGGATGTAGAGCTATGTGATGGCGAAGGCAATTTGCTCGAAAATGAGCACCTCGATTTGCTCGACTATCTTATCGCATCGCTTGAACGTCGTGGAATCTCGATAGTTCTCACTGCACAGACCAATTTTGGCAACGGTTATCCCGAGAGAAATACAAATCCGAATGATGCTTACTCCTATAAATACGAAAAATGCCGTGTGCACGACGACTTAGTCGCTCAAGATGCGCAAGAACGCTATCTTCGCGCCTTGGTGGCACACGTAAATCCTTATACGGGAAAGAGCTACGTTGCCGACCGTTCAATTTTGGCACTTGAAATCAATAATGAGCCTTGTCATAGCGGTAGTCATGATGAAATAACAGCTTATGTCAACCGTATGGCTTCTGCTATCCGTCAAGCCGGTTGGGATAAAGAAGTATTGTATAATGTGTCGCATAATCTTTGGCGTACTTCGGCTTTCTATCGTGCCGATATCGATGGAACGACTTTTCAGTGGTATCCTAGCGGTTTGGTTCATGGAAGTCAGCGAAAAGGTAATTTTCTTCCGGCACTAGACCAATACGAAATACCTTTTGATACCGTGCCCGGTTACGCAGAGCAGGCTAAGTACATCTATGAGTATGATCCAGCCGATGTGCTCGACACATATCTCTATCCAGCCGCTGCTCGCACTTTCCGCAAGGAGGGTTTTGTGTGGGCAACACAGTTTGCTTACGATCCGATCGATATGGCGCGCTTTAATACCGAGTATCAGACACATTTCCTTAATCTTGCCTACACACCAGGTAAGGCGATTGGTATGGCAATTGCATCAGAGGTGATGCAGCGCACTGCAGTGGGAGAAGATTTCGGGAAGTATCCTGTTGATACAATCTTTGGTGATTTCCTCGTAAGTGCTCGTCGCAATCTTGCGATGCTCAATGATGGCGTCTCGTACTATCATACCAATTCGACAGCCGATGCACCCAAGAATTATAAGAAACTTGCACATATTGCGGCAGTCGGTTCGTCGCCCGTTGTAACAACCGATGGCACCGGCGCTTACTTTATAGATCGTCTTGCCAGTGATGTATGGCGCCTTGAAGTAATGCCAGATGTGGTACTTACAACAGATCCCTTTGCACGTCCATCGCTTGACCGAGAAGTAGGTCGTATCATCGATGCTCCCGTGGCAATGACTCTCGACCTCCCCGGACTTTCCGACGGATTTGCCTATCAAGGCAGTCGTGGAGTAGGAGTTGCCGCCGGAAAGAGTGTCAGCCTAATGCCGGGCGTTTATCTTCTCGGTACTGCAAAATCGTTCGGCAAATGGACTGCCGATAAAGTGTACGATAGTCGACGAAATCTCAAAGTAGGGGAGTATGTAATGCCCCCCGTGAGTACCGATAGTAGTGTTGTCGTACTCCATTCGCCCAAAACGCGTATCACACCCGGAGATTCGCTTGTAATCGATGCGACTATAGTAGGCGCAAATATCGATTCGGTGGCAATCTACCCATCGAGCGTAGATTTTTGGCGTAGTGATAACGTCACCTTCCCCATGAACCAAATAAATAAGTATAGTTTCACCGCCGTCATCGACCTGAAAGGTAAAAAAGGTTTAGATAGGTTTTGTTATAATATTGTAGTCTTTGACGGCAATGGCGCAACGACTTTCCCAGCGCGTGAAAGTGGAACGCCACTCGATTGGGACTATGGTGCCGGTCGCGCATCGATGCACGGACCGATGTACTGCACCAAAGTCGCCACAGCAGATGCCCCGGTAGTATTGCTCGACGCAACTACCGGCGAAGCGGATGTAGAATTTTCCTCAGTACCCGAGACATGGCACGGCACCGGCGTGAAATCCGTTACAGCCGGGCTGCCCGGCACGGGAGCTGCGCAGCTCTATCGCACGGCAGAGGCAATTCCGCTCGATTATATCTTTATCACTAAATATGTTGGTGACGTAATGGCAGATTATGCCGATACCGATGCCACGACGGTATGCCTTTCGCTCGGCAATGTCGAAGGTCTTGATAGTTTGACTATCGGTCTAGTAACTCGCGATGGCTTTACCTATGCCGGCGAAGTAAAAGTATCGTCAGACTGTGTGGCTCGTTTGTCGTTCGACTCGCTCCGCTTAGTGCCAACGCTTCTATCTCCGGCTCCGTTCCCCTCATTCATTGGCAGAACATTTAAGCCAGATGCTACGACAGCCATTCCATTCAAAGTAACGGATGTAGAGTCGGTGGTAATCTACCGGGAAAATACCGACGAACCGCTGACGGTCGATATCAAAGGGCTTTGGCTCGACTAAGTTCGACATCGGCCTCACGTTCTAATACCGAAATTAATAACCAATTATAAATCAAATACCGATTCACCATGAATTCAACAACAAAGCAACAACCGACATTTAAGACGGTTCGTGCCATTTTGGCACTGCTGCTGATGCTTGCGCTTCCTGCCATCTCATGGGCACAAGCTGCACGCACAGTGAGTGGTACAGTGGTCGACGAACTCGGCGAACCGCTTATAGGCGTTTCTGTTACTATAACAGGTCAAAACGGTGGCGTAACTACCGACATTGACGGTAATTATCGTATTGCTATTCCCGCTAGCTCGAATAGCATCACATTCAGCTATGTCGGCTACAATACAAAAACCGTAACAGTCGCTTCCGACCGCATCGACGTTGCCCTCGAGCCCAGCTCGCAGGCACTCCAAGAGATGGTAGTCATCGGCTACGGTACTCAGAAAAAGAACGACCTTACCGGTTCGGTTGCTTCAATTAGCGAAAAAGATTTCAACAAGGGCGTAATCAGCTCTCCTGAAGAACTTATCAATGGTAAAATCGCCGGTGTGCAAATCACAAACAACGGCGGTTCGCCTAATGCCGGCACCACAATCCGCGTACGTGGCGGTGCTTCGCTTAATGCATCAAACGACCCTCTTATCGTCCTCGATGGTGTGCCTATGGAAGTAGGTGGAGGTGTTGAAGGTTCAGGCAATTTCCTCAGCCTTATCAACCCTAACGATATCGAGAGTATGACAATCCTTAAAGATGCTTCATCGACAGCAATCTACGGTTCGCGTGCATCTAACGGTGTCATCATCATCACTACTAAAAAAGGATCGGGCGATGGTGTGAAGGTTAGCTTCCAGACCACCAACTCAGTATCGCAGCGCGGACGTGGAGCTCAGAATCTTTCGATTGACGAATTCCGCGATGTTATCAACACCTTTGGTACAGCCGACCAAGTGGCACTCCTTGGCGACTACACTACCGATTGGAACGACGAAATCTTCCGTAGCGCATTCGGCACTGATAATAACGTAAGTATTTCGGGTCGCGCTGCCAAGTGGCTACCCTTCCGAGTATCACTCGGTGCAATGTATCAAGACGGTATCCTCTTGACCGATAACTCGACTCGCTACACAGCTAACGTAAACCTTAACCCTAGCTTCCTCGACGATCACCTCCGTCTTAACCTCAGCGGTAAAGGTACATATGCTCGCAACCGTACAGCCGACAGTGGCGCAATCTGGAACGCAGCTGCTTACGACCCCACTCAGCCCGTCTATGGCACTCTTGATGCCAATGGGAATCAGATTATGACACCTTCCGGTGAACCTATCTTCGGTGGCTATCACGAAGTTGTCGACCCGGCCAACAATCCTGCACAGGGCGCAATTGCAAACCCTGTTGCTATGCTCGAACAGTATAACAATCGCTCGAAAGTATGGCGTTTTGTAGGAAACTTCGACGTAGACTATCGTCTTCATCCACTGCCCGAACTTCGTTTCCACGTAACCGGTGGTCTTGACTTCTCTCGTGGCTCACGCGACGTAAGCATGCCTCAGAATAACTTCGATAACTATACCTCAGGCGGCTATCGCTACAGCCAAGGCCCTCAGAAGAATACTAACAAACTTCTTACTATCTACGCGAACTACAACAAAGAGTTCGATGCAATCAACTCAACTCTCGACGCTACTATCGGTTACGACTATCAACACTGGCGTAACGACTATCCCGCTTACGATACATTTAACGAAGCCGGTGAAATCACCAATAGCAGTCAGCCTTACGACGAACGACACTCACTTCTTTCATACTATGGCCGTTTGAATTATAGCTACGACAGCCGCTACCTCCTCACCGCCACCTTCCGTCGCGACGGTTCGAGCCGTTTCGCCGACAATCATCGTTGGGGTACCTTCCCCTCTGTTGCATTGGCATGGCGTGTGGCAGGAGAAGAATTCTTCGAAGGTGCTCGCCACATTATGAACGACCTCAAAGTACGTGCTACATATGGTGTAACCGGTCAGCAGGATGGTATCTCGAACTACGGATATCTTCCTAACTATACCACCTCTAACCCCGGCGCTTACTACCTTTTTAATGGTCAGTGGATACCTGTTTATCGTCCTCAGACTTACAACCCCGACCTTCGTTGGGAAACAACCAAGAGCTGGAACTTCGGTCTCGACTTCGGATTCCTCAATAATCGCCTTAGCGGTAGTGTTGACTTCTATACTCGTAAAACAGAAGACCTACTTGCCACTGTGCCTATCCCTGCAGGTATCAACTTCAACAAGACTATGCTCTCTAACGTAGGTAACGTGAGCAGTAAGGGTGTCGAAATTGCACTAAATGCTACTATCATCGACACTAAAGATTGGTCATGGAATGCTACATTCAACGCTACTTGGCAAGAGAACAAAATTACAAACCTCAGCCTTGTTCCCGGTACCGATGTTGCCGATACAAGCGTAGGTTATATGGAAGCAACTCCCGTGATGGTGTATAAGACCGGCTATGCTCCCAATACCTTCAAAGTCTACAAGCAGATTTACGACCAAGAAACCGGTCTGCCTATCGAAGGACTCTATGCCGACCTAAATGGAGACGGTCGTATTACAGCCGAAGACCAGTACTACTACCATCACGCTTCGCCCGATTGGATTTTCGGTTTGAGCACCTCGCTCCGCTGGAAGAAATGGACAGTAAGCACCTCGCTCCGTGCACAAGTAGGCAATTATATCTATAATGGCAATGCAGCCAATATGGGTGCATGGGAGTGCGTATCGTGGAACGTAGGTCAGGTGAACAACCTCTCATCGAGCTTCCTTGATACACAATTCCAGCGTCGCCAGTATGCATCCGACCACTATGTCGAAAATGCATCATTCCTCAAGATGGACAACGTACAGCTTAGCTACAATATTGGCGAAGTATGTAAGGGTCTCGATATTAATGTATCAGCTATGGTACAGAACGTATTCACAATCACCAAGTATAGCGGCGTAGACCCCGAAAGCGATTGGGGCATCGAAAACTCCTTGTATCCTCGTCCTCGCACCTACTCGCTTACAGTCGGTCTTAACTTCTAACACCTCAACGACTTAATACAATGAAAAAAATATATATCCTCATCGCGGCAGTAGCATCGCTCTTTATGGGCGCATGTACCGACGATCTCGATCAGAAGCCCGTAATCGGCAATACCTCCGAGACGGTTTATAGTACCGTTGACGGCTATCGCTCGGTGCTTGCAAAGGTTTACAGTTCTTATAGTCTTCTTGGAGCAGAACGCGGCGGTGGTAGTTCAGATATTTCAAGCGAACAAGGCCAAGATATGCTCCGTACGCTTTTCAACCTTCAGGAACTCCCCACCGATGAAGTAGCTTACAAGTATCTTTCGGGTGATAACCTTCAGAATCTGACCTATATGGCATGGGATGCTACCGATGTATGGGTTTCAGATGCTTACTATCGTCTGTTCTACATCATTTCACTCTCAAACGAACTTCTTCGCAACTGCACCGATGAAGCTCTTGCAGCGTTCGATGAAGCAACTCGCGACGAAATCAGTACTTACGCTCTCGAGGCTCGTTTCCTCCGCGCGTACACTTACTATAATGTACTCGACCTCTTCGGCAAGGCACCTTATGTAACCGAAGATACTCCTATGACCGCCTTTATTCCCGAAGCATACGACGGCAAACAGCTCTACAATTTTATTAAAAGCGAAATCGACGAAATCGCGCCTCAGCTCCCCGACACTCCAACATTTCCTCGTGCCGGTAAAGCCGCCGCTTATGCTCTAGGTGCTCGTATGGCTATCAATGGTCAAGTTTACACAGGCGAAAGCCACGCTACCGAAGCTATCGACTACTGCAAGAAAGTAATGGCGCTCGGATATTCGCTCGAAGATGACTACACCAAGCTCTTCAATGCCGACAACCACAAACGTACCAACGAAATCATCTTCTCGTTTGTTGCCGATAACGACAATTGCGCAACTTGGGGCTCTGCTACTTACGTAATCGCCGGTTCATGTCCTAACGATGGCGATGATGTTACCGGACTTTATGGTGTAGGTACCGCATGGGGTAACTTCTCAACTCGTGGCGAACTCACCTCGCTCTTTGACGAGGGCGACAAACGATTCCTATTCCTAACAGACGGTCGTGAAGAATTCTTTACGGCAGGAATCGAAACCGCCAACCAAGGTTATCGCTCATATAAGTGGACTAACCTCACCGACGAAGGCGAGCAGGCTTGTATTACCGATATCGGCGTAAATACCGACTTCCCCATCTTCCGTCTTTCTGAAATCTACCTTATCGCAGCCGAAGCAGTACTCCGCGGAGGCGAAGGAATGAGTCGTGCAGAAGCCCTCGACCTAGTCAACCAAGTACGCGACCGTGCTTATGGCGACGAATCAGGTCGTATCAGCGATGCTCAGCTTAATCTCAACTTCATCATTGACGAATGTGGCCGTGAATTCTACCACGAGCTCCATCGTCGTACCGACCTCGTTCGTTTCGACCGCTTCACTACTTCGAGCTACATCTGGCAGTGGAAGGGTGGCGTACTCGATGGCCGTGCAGTAGACAAACGCTACAACATCTACCCCATTCCGGCAACCGAACTCTCGGCAAACACAAACCTCAAAAACGAGCTTTACTAATTCCCTTAAGTCATCGTCATGAAATTAATCAATAAATATATCGCTTTCTTAGGTCTTGGCTCGCTTGCCCTCACAGCTTGCGAAAAAGATGGCGACATGATATATGTCGACCGCGTAGTCGACCCCGTTATCGAAAGCGTTAGCGGCGACATCGTCCTCGATAAAGACCACCTCGACGTTCTTGCACTCTCAGTCTATTGGAATGAGAACGGCGACATCACCCTTACAGACACACTTGTAGCGGCACCTAAATACGCCTACACCAACACCCTCCAACTTTCGGCTCACCAAGATTTCTCGGTAGCATACGAAGAAACAATGGGCGATGGCGTTTATTGCCGCCAATTCACTGTAGGCGAACTCAATTCTGCAGCTGTACGCGGTGGTATGTCGAGCGGCGAAACAGCTCCTATATATATGCGTATCAAGAGTGTTATAGGTGCAAATATGGCTCCGAAGTATAGTAATGTACTTTCAGTGAACCTTACCACTTACGAAATCGACTTGACTATCGGTATTGCACTTGACAAAGACCGTGTCGAAAATGGTCGTACTCTTGCTCTTACCGATAAAGCTAACGTATTCGCAGGCTTCTATGGCGCTGCTTCGTGGGAAAATTGGTTCTTCCGTGCTCCCGAAGGTCAGATTTACGGTACTGCAGCCGACCCCGGCACAGCTTTCGTACTTGGAACAGAAGCCGGTGGCGCAGAAATCTGGAATCTCTGGTTCCCCGAACCACAGGGTTGCTACTATACCACAGTCGATATCCCCGGAAACGAGTGGACCGCTCTCTTGGTGAAGAACCTCACACTCTCGGGTGATGTTGAAGGCGAAATGGCTTACGATCGCAAGGCAAATGTTTGGTCGTATACATTCGATGCCGAAGCTAAGACTTACAGCGTATCTATCAGCGGTCTTGCCGATTTGTACAACAAAGATGGCGGCGACGGTGCACCTGCAACAACCGATAATCAGGTAGGCTTCGGTGGTTCTGCTGAAAACCTCACATTCGGCACATCGGCAACGCCTGTAAGCATCACAATCCCCGCAGCAGGTTCGACAACCCTCCTTATCGATCTCAATAATCCCAAACAGTGGACTCTCGCAACCGGTGAGCTAGCTCCAGTTGAAGAAGTTTCACCCTTCATTTATCTAATGGGTATCGTTGACCCCTGGGGCTTCGAAGACTACCTCCGCATCTATGACGAAGACAAACTCTGCTATGGTGGTGCTCACTACGTTAAATCGGAATGGGGCTATCAGATTGGTGTCGAAGTCGACAACTGGGGCGATATCTACACAATGGTAGACGGTGGTAATGCTTCTGAAGGTACTCTCGTTGCCGGAGCTGGCAACAACATCACCCCTCCTGCCGAAGGCAACTATCTCTTCGATATTTCACTCGCCGACCTCTGGTATAATGTAACACCTATCACGAAGGTAAGTGCTACCGGTATGAATGACGATTGGAGTCTCTACGAAATGACCGCTACCGATGTCCCCGGTGTTTACACCTTGGAATTCCAAAAGACCGGAGATACTCCGTGGGGCGTGAAGGTTATCTTCAACGACAATTGGGCCCTCTTCTATGGGGGCAATGGCACAGCCGGAGAACTTTGCTACAAACACGACGGCTTTACAGGTGATAACGACTTCGCCGTTGGTACTACCGTAGTACTTACTGTCGACATCTTCAAAGCTACTTACTCATTTAGCGCTAAAGCACAATAATGAAAGCAATTAAAAACTTACTATATACCATGGCGGCAGGCGCCGCCATGGTTTTCGGAGCATCTTGCACCGAAGACAGCCCCGTAACCGTATGGCCCGAAGGCTCTGACAATACTCCCGTAGCTATCGAGCGCGGTACTTTTGCTAAAGGTGCCGACGTGAGTTGGATTACCGAACTCGAATTCAACGGCTATACCTTCATGAATCAAGCCGGTACACAGAAAGAACTTATGCAGCTTCTTCGTGACGACTGCGGTGTGAATGCCATCCGTCTTCGAGTATTCGTAAATCCCGAAAATAGCACCGATATCAAAGGCTGGTGCAGCATCGACGACGTTATCATTAAAGCTCGTCGTGCCAATGCCCTCGGACTTCGTGTGATGATTGACTTCCACTTTAGCGACACTTGGGCAGACCCCGGCAAGCAAGGAATTCCGGCTGCTTGGGAAGGTATGACTCTCGAAGAAACCAAAGCTGCAATGACAGAGCACGTAAGTGCTATGATGAACGGGCTTAAAACATACGGTGTTGAGCCTGAATGGGTACAAATCGGCAACGAAACTCGCACCGGTATGATGTGGCCTCTTGGCGACATTGACAACGGCGATAACTTCACTCAGATGGTGAATGCCGGATACGATGCAGTGAAAGCAGTTTTTCCCGAAGCAATTGTAATCGTACATCTCGATGGAGGCAACCAGCCGTACCTATACACTCGTGTATTCGATAAAATCGAAAAAGAGGGCGCTCGCTACGATATGATAGGTATGTCGCTCTATCCCGAAGAATCTACTTGGCAGAAAGACGTTGACGACTGCATCGCCAACGTTCGTAAAGTGCAATCAGCTTACAAAAAGCCCGTTATGCTTTGCGAAATCGGTTTCGACTACTCCAAGCCAGAAATCTCCGACCAACTTATGACCGACATCATGAAGAAAGGCAAAGAAGTCGACCTCAAAGGTATTTTCTGGTGGGAGCCGGAAGCTCCTGCTGAACGTGGCTATTCCAAAGGTTGCTTTGACGTAAACGGTGCTCCTACAGCCGCCCTAAATGCTTTTATCAATGACTAATAAACGATTCTATATTCTATCTGCCGTAGCTCTTGCTGGAGCTATGGCAGTGGGTGCGCAACGCTCGGAACTCACACTCAACGGCGGTTGGCAATTCTCGAAAGGACACCTTGCCGACGTGGTTGAGTGGCAGAACGTGCGAGTGCCTCACGACTGGGCGATTTATGGTCCGTTTGACCGCAATAACGACCTTCAGAAAGTTGCAGTAGAGCAAAATGGCGAAACGGTCGAAACGGTAAAAACCGGACGTACAGGCGGTCTGCCCTTTATCGGCAAAGGCGTATATCGTACCACATTTGAAGTAGCCGATACCACCGGTCGTGCCATTAATCTCGTATTCGATGGCGCGATGAGCAATGCTCGCGTATATCTCAACGGCAAAGAAATAGCGTTCTGGCCCTATGGCTATAATTCGTTCTATGTCGATGGAGGTTCAGCCGTTCGTCCAGGTTCGAACGACCTCGTGGTCGAACTCGAAAACTACGAACGTGCATCTCGTTGGTATCCCGGAGCCGGATTGTATCGCAATGTCCACGTGGTCAATACCGACCGAGTGCACATCCCTGTTTGGGGTACTTACGTTACAACTCCGGTAGTATCGAAAGACGAAGCGTCGGTTAACCTTCGTATGAAAATCGATGGAGCTCGTAAAGGCGAAAAAGTGACTGTCGCCACTTCGATTATTGCTCCCGATGGTAAAGTAGTAGCTACGAATAAGACCGATTATGTGGCTCACGGACAGACATTCGCTCAGAATTTCCTCGTGAAATCGCCCGATTTGTGGAGCTGTGAATCACCCTCGCTTTACACCGCGCACACAACTCTATCGGTCGACGGAAAGGAAGTAGACCGCTATGATACTCGTTTTGGTATCCGCAAACTTGAGTATATTGCCGAAAAAGGATTTTTCCTCAATGGCGTGCCTACCAAATTCCGTGGAGTATGTAATCACCACGACCTTGGTCCGCTCGGTGCTGCAGTCAATCGTTCGGCTATTCGCCATCAGATAGAATTGCTCAAAGATATGGGCGTGAATGCTATTCGCACAGCGCATAATATGCCGGCGCCCGAACTCGTCGAACTTTGCGACGAAATGGGTGTAATGCTTATGATTGAACCATTTGATGATTGGAGTTTCCGTCCGAAATCGCCTAACGGCTACGGTCGTTGGTTCAACGACTGGGCAGAACGCGATATCACCAATATGGTAGAGCACTATCGCAATAGTCCGTCGGTGGTAATGTGGTCGATAGGCAACGAAGTTCCCTCGCAGTGGGGTCCCGATGGTATTTCAGAGTTGACAATGCTTCAAGACTTAGTGCATCAGCTCGATACTACTCGTCCTGTAACTTGTGGTATGGACCAAATCGGCGCAGTGCTTGGCAATGGCTTTGCTGCCGCCCTTGATATTCCCGGGTTCAACTACAAACCTCAGCACTACGACCTCGCTTACGATATCCTTCCACAGAAATTGATTCTCGGCTCAGAGACTGCATCAACCGTATCAAGCCGTGGTAAGTATTACTTCCCCGTCGAACTCGAACAGCGTCAGACCAAGGTCCACCCCGATAATCATAGCAATAGCTACGATAATGAGACATGTTCGTGGTCGAATACTCCCGACATCGACTTTGCAATGGACGACGACCGCGAGTGGGTACTCGGACAGTTCGTATGGACCGGTTTCGACTATCTCGGCGAACCATCGCCTTACGACACCGATGCTTGGCCCAGTCATAGTTCATACTTCGGAATTATTGACCTTGCATCGCTCCCCAAAGATCGCTTCTATCTCTATCGTTCGAAGTGGAATACCGAGTCGCCGACGCTTCATGTCCTCCCTCACTGGACATGGAAGGACCGCCGCGGCAAAGTTACTCCCGTCTACGTTTATACCTCTTACCCCGAAGCAGAAGTATTTGTAAATGGAAAGAGCCAAGGTCGCAAGGCGAAAGATGCAACTAACCTCGCCGATCGCTATCGTCTCCGCTGGAATGATGTGGTATATCAGCCCGGAGAACTCAAAGTGGTAGCTTATGATGCAGCCGGAAATGTTGCTGAAGAGCGCATCGTTCGCACCGCAGGTAAGCCGGTGGCTCTCCGTGTAGAAGCTAATCGCAGTACTATTGCTGCCGATGGCGATGAACTCGTCTACATCACCGTTACAGTAGTCGACAAGAACGGCAACCCTGTGCCAACAGCAGATAATTTGGTGAAATTTGAAGTAACCGGAGCCGGTACGTTTGAAGCGACCGCCAATGGCGACCCCACTTGCGTGCTTCCATTCCAAAATAAGGAAATGAAACTCTTCAGCGGTGCGGCGACTGCTATTGCTCGCAGCGCCAAGACCCCCGGAGTGCTTACAATAAAAGTAAGCGGAAAAGGTCTTAAATCGGCTGTGGCAGAAGTAACCGTAAAGTAGCATTTTTCTATTCTTACACCGAAGGTAGCCCCGGAAAATATGATTTGAAGGGCTGCCTTCGTTCTATTAAGTGCTAGAATTACGAAAAATAGGTATATAAAAGACCAATTTTTACCCGATGCTTAATTTGCATTATTGTTTTAAAAAGCGTAATTTTGCATCGGTCTAACATCTAATACTTTTTCTAAAACCAATCATGGAACTTCAGAATAAAATTAATTCAACCTTCGAAGCCCGCTTTGGCGGCAAAGGTACTGTATATGCATCGGCAGGACGTATCAACCTTATCGGCGAACACACCGACTACAATGGCGGATTCGTATTCCCCGGCGCAATCGACAAAGTAATCATGGCAGAAATTCGTCCGAATAATACTGAAAAAGTTCGCGTATTCTCTATCGACATCGACGAATATACCGAATTCGGTCTTAACGAAGCTGATGCACCTACTCAGTCATGGGCTCGCTATATCTTCGGCGTATGCCGCGAAGTACTCAAACGCGGAGGCAAAGTTGAAGGTTTCGACGCTGTTTTTGCGGGTAATGTACCCCTTGGTGCAGGACTTAGCTCATCGGCTGCTCTCGAATCTTGCTTCGCATTCGCAATCAACGACCTCTACAACGACAACTCTATCGATAAATTCGAGCTCGCTCGTATCGGCCAGTCAACCGAACATAACTACTGCGGTGTAAATTGCGGTATCATGGACCAGTTTGCCAGCGTATGCGGTAAGAAAGGTCATCTTATGCGTCTCGACTGCCGCTCGATGGAATTTGAATACTATCCATTCAACCCCCAGGGCTACAGCCTCGTTCTCGTTGACTCTCGTGTAAAACACGAACTCGCTGACTCTCCCTATAACAAACGCCGTGCATCTTGCGAACGCGTTGCTAAACGACTCAACATCGAGACACTCCGCGACGCTTCTATGGAAATGCTCGACGCAGTCAAGACCGACATCACCGCAGAAGACTACTTCCGCGCTAAATTCGTTATCGAAGAAAAAGAACGCGTACTCGCTGTGTGCGACGCGCTCAACAAGGGCGACTACGCTACTGTAGGTCGTTGCATGTATGAAACACACGCAGGCCTCTCTAAAGACTACGAAGTAAGTTGCGAAGAACTCGACTTCCTCAACGATGTAGCTCGCGAATGTGGTGTAATCGGTTCGCGTATCATGGGCGGCGGCTTTGGCGGTTGCACTATCAACCTCGTAAAAGACGAACTTCTCGAAAACTTCGTTGAAACAGCTAAAGCTAAATTCAACGCTAAATACGGTCACGAACCTAAAATCTACGAAGTTATCATCTCGGATGGTGCTCGTAAGATTGCAGAATAAACAAGCATAATAAAGGGCGGGCACAAAACCCGCCCTTTTGTACTTTTACATACCTCTCAACCTCTAGATATAACTAACTTTCATAACTCTAAAATCAAACAGCAAAGTGAGTCAATATAAAGATACCGTACTCGTATCCGGTGGAGCCGGATACATCGGCACTCATACTGCCGTTGCCCTCGTTGAGGCAGGATATGATGTAGTAGTAATCGACAATTTCTCAAACTCGGAGCCTACAGCTATCGAAGGTCTTGAGAAAATTATCGGCCGCAAAGTTGCTTTTGAAGAAGTTGATACTTGCAACCTTGAAGCACTCCGTGGCGTGTTCGAACGTCATGAGTTCAGCACTGTTATCCACTTTGCAGCTTATAAGGCTGTGGGTGAGTCGATGGCAGAGCCTCTCAAATACTATCAGAATAACCTCATCTCATACATGAATATCCTTCAACTCATGAAGGAATTCAATCGTCCGAACGTACTCTTCTCGTCGTCGGCTACAGTCTATGGTGATGCAGAAGTTCTCCCTGTTACCGAAAAGACTCCTCGCCAGCCTGCTACTTCGCCTTATGGTAACACCAAGCAGATTGCAGAAGATATCCTTCGCGACTGCTGCCGTGCTTACGAAGGTTTCCGCGGTATCGCTCTCCGTTATTTCAACCCCATTGGTGCCCACCCAAGTGCTTTGATAGGCGAACTTCCCCGTGGTGTGCCCAACAACCTCATCCCCTTCATCACTCAGACTGCAGCCGGTATCCGTAAAGAACTCTCTGTATTCGGCAATGACTACAACACTCCTGACGGAACCTGCCTCCGCGACTATATCGACGTCCTCGACCTCGCTAAGGCTCACGTTGCAGCCGTAAACCGCATGGTAGACGGCAAGATGAAGGAAGACTATGAAATCTTTAACGTTGGCACCGGTCGTCCCGTTTCTGTTCTCGAGCTCCTCACTCGCTTTGTTAAAGCTACCGGCGTAGAAGTGCCTTATAAGATTGTAGGTCGTCGTCCCGGCGACGTTCCCGCTGTATGGGCAGACACCGCTCTTGCTAACGAAGAACTCGGATGGAAAGCAGAGCGTAATCTCGACGACACCCTCCTCGCTTCGTGGAATTGGGAAAAACGAGTTCGCGGTCTCTAAGCTTCGCATTTTATAGTTTTGAAGTTTTTCAATCGTATGTATTGCACAAAAACATATCCTTCGCCTAAAGGCGAAATCACACTCGTTACTCTTACTAATGCATCGGGCGCATCGGTTGTTATCAGCAACCTCGGCGCCGGCGTGGTAGAGGTTAACGTGCCTGATAATGCCGGCAATTTGGCTGACGTAGTACTTGGCTATGCTAATCCTGCCGACTATATCGCTGACGGTCCTTGCGCAGGTAAGGTGCCCGGACGATATGCCAACCGTATCGCTCGTGGCGAACTTAAAGTTGACGGAAAAGACTATCAACTTGAAATTAATAATGGTCCTAATGCTCTCCATGGCGGTTCTGAAGGCTTTCAGAACCAAATTTGGACACTCGAAAGTGTTACCGACAATACTGTAGTAATGTCGTACACAGCAACCGACGGCGAAGCCAACTATCCCGGCAAGCTCACCGCTCGTGCAACTTATCGTTGGACTGAAGCAAACGAGCTTGAACTCACCCTCGAAGCTACAACCGATGCTGCTACCGTTGTCAACCTTACCAACCACGCTTATTGGAACCTTGCCGGCCATAACGCCGGTAGCGTATTGGGTGAAAAGTTGATGCTCAATGCGTCGAACTATCTTCCTACCGATGATACCTTAATTCCCGAAGGTGTGTTGGCTCCCGTTGCAGGTACTCCGATGGATTTCACTAAAGCCAAAACCCTTGGTGAAGAAATCAAAGCAGACTTCGCAGCTCTCGTTTACGGCAAGGGATACGACAACTGTTGGGCAGTTGATAACTATACACCCGGCAAAGTACAGACAGTTGCTGTTCTCTCAGACGAAGCTACCGGACGTGTGCTTACCGTCGATTCCGACCAACCCGGAGTGCAGATTTACACCGGCAACTGGCTCGCCGGTTGTCCCGCAAACAAAGCCGGACGCTCGTATGACGACTATGATGGTGTTGCTATTGAGTGTCAGGACTTCCCCGATGCTCCCCACAACGCATCGTTCCCCTCTACGGAGCTTCGTCCAGGCGAAAAATATTGCCGCCACATCAACTTCAAATTTTCAGTAAATTCATAACCCAGTATATAGTATGAAACCTACATTATTCGTTCTCGCTGCTGGTATGGGTAGCCGTTACGGTGGTCTCAAGCAGCTCGACGGTCTCGGCCCTAACGGCGAGACTATTATGGACTATTCAGTATATGACGCAATTCAGGCCGGTTTTGGCAAAGTAGTATTCGTTATCCGCAAAGATTTCGAAGCAGACTTCCGCGAAAAAGTGCTTAGCAAATACGAAGGCGTTGTGCCTACTGAGGTAGTTTTCCAGTCGATTGATAAACTCCCTGAAGGCTATACTTGTCCTGCCGATCGTACCAAACCTTGGGGTACAAACCACGCTGTACTTATGGGTAAAGACGCTATCAAAGAACCATTTGCAGTTATCAATGCCGATGACTTCTATGGTCGCGACGCTTTCAAGGTAATCGGCGAAGAACTTCAGCGCCCCCACGAAGGTAAAGGCGACTACTGTATGGTAGGCTTCCGTGTTGGCAACACTATGACCGAAAACGGCTCTGTTGCTCGTGGTGTTTGCGAAACAAAAGACGGTCTTCTTACCTCGGTGGTTGAACGCACTGCTATCAGCTTTGACCCCGAACACCGCATCGTATTCACCGACGAAAACGGCGTTGAACAGACTCTTGCACCCACAACTCCCGTATCGATGAATCTTTGGGGTTTCACACCCGATTTCTTTGATTTCAGCGAACGTGAATTTAAGAAGTTCCTCGATCGCGACATCAACACCCCCAAGGCAGAGTTCTTCATTCCTCTCTGCATCGATGCTCTCATCAATGGTGGCGAAGCAACAGTGAAAGTTCTTGATACCGATTCTCGTTGGTTTGGTGTTACTTACAGCGCCGACCGTCCCGGTGTGGTAGAAAAATTCGCAGAACTCCACCGCGAAGGCATCTATCCCACTCCTTTGTTTAAGAAATAATAGAGTAGGGTAGCGTATCGCTACGCTATTGCTTTAAGAATTTTAACTCCGATAGTGGTTGTTTGACCGCTGTCGGAGTTTTTTATGTTGTAAAACATGTTATTTGTAATATGCTGAATAGTAGGGTTGTATGTATGGTAGTATAAGGGGTAAATGTTAAATACTTTCAAAAAGTTCAACGGTAATTTTTAAGATTGATTGAAAATCGCTATTTTTGGCAAGCATATTCTGCACTTTAACAAGCATTAACAAGCTTAGCCATGGAGCAAACACTCATAATCCTTAAACCTTCGACTATTATTCGCGGCCTTGTAGGCGATGTACTCGCCCGTTTTCAGCATAAAGGTCTTATCATTGCCGGCATGAAGATGATGCAACTCGATGAAGCCATCCTTCGCGAACACTATGCACATCTTGTCGACCGTCCTTTCTTCCCCTTCATCCTCGATTCGATGATGGCGACACCTGTAATTGTAATGGTACTGAGAGGGCGAGATGCGGTATCAGTCGTAAGAACTATGGTGGGCGCTACTAACTCTCGCAAAGCAGAGCCCGGTACAATCCGCGGCGATTACAGCTTGAGTGGCCAAGAAAATATAGTCCATGCTTCCGATAGCCTCGAGAACGCCGAAATCGAAATCGCGCGTTTCTTTAAGCCCGAAGAAATTTTTGACTATATGCCTATTACTCGCCCTGCGCTCTATGCGCCCGACGAAATTTGATAGGATCTCGCTTAATGCAGTTGCTGCTACTTTTTTATAAACACTCTCACTCCGGCAACTCCGATTCGTAGATGAAATCAAAACTTATAGCACTATCAGCTGCCTTCTTTCTCGCTTTTGGCGTATCGGCTCAGAACTACGTTCTGCCCGACCGTCATGCCGCTCAGCACGATAAACTTTTGGCCGACCAAGGCAATGCGGGAATCTCGGTAGAAAATACAACCAAGTACCTCGAGGAGCTCTTTGAAGAAGAAGAAGAGCCTGAATTCGACATTTATACCGAGGGTTGGGATAGCAAACTTGTAAACTGCTATGCAGGCGTGTCTGTACCTCAGACAGCCACAATCGATGTGTCGAAATTCTCGATGCCACACCCCGGTTATATCACCTCGCCTTACGGCTACCGTCGCCGTTTCCGTCGTATGCACAAAGGCGTCGACCTTAAGGTAAATATCGGCGATACTATCCGCGCAGCATTCGATGGTCGTGTTCGTATTACCAACTTTGAACGTCGTGGTTACGGCTACTACGTTGTCGTACGTCATACCAATGACCTAGAGACAGTATACGGTCATCTTTCTGCATTTCTTGTAGAGCCGGGAGCATACGTAAAGGCCGGTCAACCGATCGCACTCGGCGGTAATACCGGTCGTTCGACAGGTCCGCACCTCCACTTTGAGACTCGCTATATGGGTTATGCCATCAACCCTTGCGGTATCTTCGATTTTGCCAACCAGACTACTCATACCGATACATTCACATTCGACAAGAATACCTATCAGAATGCTCGTAACTACTCTCCGGCTGCAAATTCGGAATATGCCAAGCAGTATCTGAAAGAGAATCCCAATAAACCGTATGTTCGTTCGACTTCCTCGACTTCAGGCTCGTCGACATATCGAGTTCGTAAAGGCGACTCTTTGAGTAAAATCGCTTCGCGTAACGGCACTACTGTTGCTCGACTTTGTCGTCTGAATGGCATCAAGACCACTACCAAGCTCCAAATCGGTCAGCGACTGAAACTTCGTTAGTCGAACATTCAATCGCTCCGTGCGTTTATCCTATACCACTCTTTGCTAATCAGAATCATGAAAACGACTAATGCATCTCTCCTCGTAATCCTTGCAGCAGTTATAGCTGTTGTCGCTTGCAATAAAACAGCCGACAAATATGTTGCCGACTCTATTGCATTCAATCGTGTTGAAATGCAGAAATCATATCGTCTTGTAGGGTCTGCAGCCGACTATGAACGCGATGCCGACATCAGTTTTGGCTGTCAAGTCGACCTCCTTATGCCAACTGCTCTCTATGGCAAACCGATAGCGGCGGTTCAAGACTCAATTTTAATGGTTGCGTTTGGCTCAACTGCTGCCGATCACATGGAATTGATTAATAATGCGCTAGTTGAGCAAGCAAAAGAATTGCAGTACGAAGTAACTGATACCGTAATTAACGATTCAGTAGCTATCAATCAGCCATTCCTTTGCAGTTTCGATGCTTTTACATCGGTTAAGGGTAGTGTTGAAGCTCTTACATCTCGTGTAATGTCGTATGCAGTGACATCTTCGCAGTATCTCCCCGGAGCGGCTCACGGAATGTATGGCACTAGATATATCAACTATGACCTTGAAAGTGGAGTGGTGCTCAACTTGAAATCGCTCTTCACCAACGAAGGCTTGGCTCAGTTGCCAGAAATCATCCGCAATACAGCGAAAACAATGGAAGCGCAAATCGGTAAGACAGACATTACCGCACTTCCTGTAAATGATAACTTCTATATCAGTACCGACGGTAATATTGTATTCGCATATCAGCCATACGAAGTCGCTTCGTATGCCCAAGGCGAAATCCTCATACCCGTCCCAGGTTATCTCCTCTCGTCTTATTTGACAATTGAGGGCGACGACATCCTATTGAATCAATGTGATTAAATCACTTCTACCTACATAGAGAAAATATTAACGAAATAGCGTGTGGTTTTCGCATCAGCGAAACCACACGCTTGTTGCTAATATAAGTAGCCAGACCCACGTGAGTGGGTCGCGAGATGGCAGACCATCAACGAGAGCCCACCACTGCAAAAAAATTGCGAAATCCTCTCGCATCGCGTTTTTACATTTAACTTACATATTTCATCTTTGCTCTCGCAAGCCATTCTCCCCACCTCCAAATAAATTCTTAAACTAGCCCCTTTTAAACGAGAACGACAAAGTCGTTCAAGCTGAGGCAGACTTCCTGAACTTGCAGAATTGCTGTTTTTATCGTAAATTTGTGGTAAATTACACAAAATCAAGAACAATATGCATAAAATAGCTATGACTGCCACTGCACTGATGATGGCTGCAACAGCTTCGGCTGCCGGTGCTCAGGCACAGTTTGATGGCAAGGGCGAGAATTTTAGCATTGAAGCCCTCGAAGCCCTAGGCCGAGTTTCCGGACCTGCGGTAAGCCATGATGGTAAGACAGTACTTTTTGGCATTGCTTACGAAAACCTTGCTGAAAATAACTCAAATAACGATCTTTACACTCTTTGCCTCGATGGCAAGGGTGCAGCTCCCGTTCGAATTACCGATACCCCCAAGAGTGAAGGCGGAGCTGTTTGGATGGCAAATGGTCGCATTGCATTTATTTATCCCGATTCCAACGGTGAAGCTCAGATGTGGACTATGAATGCCGACGGTTCCGACCGTGTTCAGGCTTCTGAGCACCCCGGAGGTATCAGCGGTTTCCTTCTTTCTCCCGACGAAAAGCGAATCGTTGTTATTGCTAACGTAAAATATGCACAAACTCCTGAAGACGTATATGCAGACCTTCCCAAGGCTAATGCACATATTGTCGACGATCTAATGTATAAACATTGGGACGAATGGGTGAAAGAAATTCCGCATCCTTTTGTTGGTACTTTTGATGGCGCTAAAGTTGCAGGTCTCAAAGATATTATGGAAGGCGAACCATTCGAAGCTCCGATGAAGCCTTTCGGAGGTGTGGAATCATTTGCTTGGACTGCCGATGGCAACCAACTCGTTTACGTTTCGCGTAAAAAGACCGGTCTCGAATATTCTGTATCGACTAATTCCGACCTCTACCTCTACGATATCAATGCCGGAACTACCAAAAACCTTACAGAAGGTATGATGGGCTATGATACAATGCCTGCCTTCTCGCCCGATGGTACTCGTCTTGCTTGGCTTTCGATGGAACACGATGGCTATGAAAGCGACCGCAATCGTCTCTTTATCCTCGATGTTGCTACCGGTATGAAGAGCGAACTCACCACCGACTGGGATTACTCAATCGATGAGTTTGCTTGGGCTCCCGATGGCAAATCAATCTATTTCATCGCTCCCAAGGGTGGTGTTATTCCCGTATTTGCAATTGATGTAGAGAAGAAACTTGTGCGCCAACTCACTGATGAAGTTGCCGACTTTACAACCCTTGCACCTATAGGCAAAGACCGTGTTATCACAATGAAGCACAGCATGCTTCGTCCAAATGAACTTCAGCTTATCACTCTTAAAGGCAAAAAAACACCCGAACTTCGCGCTCTTACCGATGTTAATGGTGCCGTTTTTGCTTCAGTAAAAATGCCAACAGTGGAAAAACGTCTTGTGCCTACAACAGACGGTAAGCAGATGGTAACATGGGTCGTTTATCCTCCTGAATTCGACGCATCGAAGAAATATCCCGCACTTCTTTACTGCCAGGGCGGACCTCAGCAGCCCGTCAGCCAGTTCTGGAGCTATCGTTGGAACTTCGCTCTTATGGGCGCTCGCGGTTATATCGTTATTGCTCCTAACCGTCGTGGTCTCCCCGGTTTCGGTTCAGAGTGGTGTGAACAGATTTCAAAAGACTATCCCGGACAGAATATGGCAGACTACCTCGCTGCTGTTGATGATGTCAAAGCTGAGCCATACGTAGACGAAACTCGTATCGGCGCTACCGGTGCAAGCTATGGCGGTTTCTCGACATACTTCCTCGCCGGTAACCACAACAAACGTTTCGCAGCTTTCTTGGCTCACGCGGGTATCTTCAATATGGAGGCTCAGTACCTCGAAACCGAAGAAATGTGGTTTGCCAACTGGGATATGGGTGGCGCATACTGGGAAAAAGATAACGAAGTAGCTCAGCGCACATTCGCTAATTCACCCCACCGCTTCGTCGACCGTTGGGATGCTCCTATTATGATAACCCACGGAGAATACGACTATCGTATCCTCGCTTCGCAGGGTATGGCAGCTTTTAATGCAGCCAAACTCCGTGGCATTCCTGCCGAGATGGTGATTTTCCCCGATGAAAACCACTGGATTCTCAAACCTCAGAATGCAGTGCTTTGGCAGCGACTATTCTTCCGTTGGTTCGATAAGTGGCTCAAACCCAATCAGAACTAATGTCGAAAGCAAAACTTAAAAAAGAATTGGACACCTTCACTAGCGAGCAGCTAGTGGAGGTGATTCTTAATGCATACGATTCGTCGAAAGAAGCAAAGGCCTACTTTGAGTTTTTTCTAAATCCCGACCCGGAAAAACTCTACAATTCGAAGGTCGAAATAATTGCTAAAGAACTGAATCGTACAAAGCGAGGATATTGTCGTGCTCGCATTAGCTATATCAGAGCCGCAATCCGCGACTTGGAAGCATACGGGATGGGCGCAGAAATGGTTGCTCGCTTGATGTACGATGCGTTGTGTATGTTGACAGGTGTCTACGCTAACACTCGTTACCCCGACACGCTTATTAATGGTACTATCAAACTTTCGCGCGACTATATTATCTATGCCGACCGTCATGCGATGGCTGCCGATGCTCTTGCAAACATCAACAAACTTTCGAAGTCAAACCTCGGCACTCCGCGTTTTCGCAGCATTGTCCTCCGCTCCGCAATGGATGCCGTCGACGAATTAAAGAAATAGGCGAATACGCCCAATTTACATCAAAAAGTTCGATTTTGTGTCGTCAAACTACACAAAATCGAACTTTGTAGTGTATAGCCGGGAGAGCCGGTTAGGATTCTATTCCACGTTATTGAAGATTACTACGCGGTTCCAGTTGTTGATGTTGTATGGCTGAGAAGAAGATCCTTCGGCAGAGATAGAGAGGCGTTCGGGATTGATATTATATTTGTTTACGAGTATATCGTAAACAGCCTGTGCGCGACGTTTCGAGAGATTTAGGTTATATTCAGCTGTGCCGGTGTCTTTATCGGCATAGCCTGCGATTGAGATTGCTTGGTCGGGATTGTCGTTAAGCCACTGAGCAATGTTGTATACGTTTATCATTTCTGTTTCACTTACATTTGCCGAGTTGAATGCAAAGCGAACAGTTGACAAAAGCGGAGTAGCTTCGATGACGGTTGTTACTTCTTCTACGACAGTTTCGGGGCAGGGTAGTTGTGAATTTGCTTTCGCCAAGTCGGCTTTTGTAGTAGCAAGAGAGGCGCGCAAATTATTGATTTCACTGTTCAAGTTGTTGACATAACCGAGGTATTCGCAAGGATTGTACGCGTTAAAATTTCTACCGCCGAAAGTGATAGTGAAACCGGCATTTGCTGTCATGTTCGCGTCGATGGGATAACCATAAGCTATGTTGTTGAAGTTGTCGCCATAGAATTGAGCGCGTGATTCGATGAAGAAGTCGGCATAGCTACAGAGTCTAAAACGCATCTGCATACCAAGCGAAACGGGAAGTGTCCATGAGTTTGTTTTGATGCCACCTTTATGCCCAATAATGTCGCCATCGGGTCGGAAATTCCACGCGTATGTACCACCAAGACCAACAAAGGGGATGAGTGAAAATACTCGATGAGTGTTAACCCCGTGAAAAGAGTTGAACATATCCCACATAAGGTCGAGATTGCCGGTTACATAGTCGAATTTGCGCATTCCTAGGTTTTCGTAGTGAAGTGGTCCGCCTTGGAATGCGAGTCGCCAACCGATGTAAGGCGAAAACCATTTACCGGCAGCTAGTCCGTAGTTGAGAGTTATATGGCTTTCTCGTTTGCCGTCTTTGTTCCGTCCTTCCAGGAATGGCATTGCAGCACCTGCTCCGAATTGGATAAACCAGTTATCGTGCTTGTCGACGGTGTATATCGTTTTGCAAGTCACTTCGGAGATGATGTCGATTTCTTCGACGAAGATAGTACCGTCGTTTTGAGCGTTTGCGTGTAGTGCCGGCATCAAAAACGCGCAGCACGCTGCTGTTGTCAATAAGGCTCTTGTTTTCATTTCGGTAATCGTTTGTTAAGACTGAAAAAAAGGTCGAGTAAATACGAGCCGAGGCATCGTGTTTTTAGAATCTATAACACGACGCTTTTAAATATTGTTCGCCTTATTGTTAAAATAGTTGGATTTTGAGTCTTACCAAATGTTGAATCGGATGCCAAACACAGCTTCAGCACTTATTATGGCGCCCGAGTATGTGGTGCGTTGTTCGTTGACAATGGCAAGGTCCATTTTTGTGCATACGCCGAAGAACAAGCGATTGTCATTCCACACAGCAGATACTTTAAGTCGGTTGTAGAGCGAGAACGAAGTTTTGTTTTCTTGAGTCACTACTCGACCTTTACGAATACCGATGACAGGCGATTCGCTTACGCCAAGCACCCATTTAGGCGCAAATACCCAGTTGTATCCGTATCCGACGCGAACCGCATAGTTTTTTGTATTGACCATGTAGCGGTAGTTTGGCCAACTGTCAGGAAGTTGCGATTTTAGAAGGTTGTCGAGGCCTCTGAAATTGAAGTCGAGGTCTTGCGCATAGAATGAAATGCCGGTGTAGAAAGAGCCTTGGCTACGTTTCTGTATGCGACTGTAGTTGAATGAAGCAGCTTCGGAGTATCGTTTGTGGTTGAAAAAGTAGTATGCGTCGATACCCCAAGTCTTATTGTTCAAACCGCTAAAAGCGATGTTCAAGTTCTTGAAATTGCCGAAACGTTTGATTGTCGTGCCGGCGTCATTACTCATAAAGTATAATTCAGCGGCAAAAAGCATACAATTGAAGCCGAAACGGAAACGTTTACGAGCGACGTCTTCGCCGCTAAAAAGTTTGCCGATGTTTACGTCGTATCCGGCAGTGACTGCGAGGTATGTTAAGTGCAATCCGGCGGATGTCGACGGGTTGCTACGCATATATATTTGGTTGTTATTAGGAAGTTTGAAGTGGTATCCGTCGAGCCAACTATCGGCAGTCACTTTGGCGTTGAATTTGTATCCGGATGATTGGACATAGGTCGTATCATAGCCGTTGAAAAACTTATCGCCCCAGCGGTATGTGTTCACTACAAAACGAGGAAATTTACCCCACTCAGCAACCGAATCAAGCGCTAATGAAAACGCGGAAGTACGCAGAGGTACTAGTAATGCGATAATTGCAAAAACGAGGACAATATATATCTTGGAGCGCTTCATATTCAACTTACAAAGTTACGAAAAATTTATCGGTCAGGATAAATTTGTGTCGCTTTTTACCAGTATTAACGCCTAATGGTAGAATATAATTGTCGAGTGCCGGTTAAAGTTGTTTAATGAGAGGTAAGCAATTCATCATATATCTACGAAGTTCGCCCCAAGGATAGTAGATGGAGTCGTCGCCGTTTCGAAGTGCAACAGGACGCTCGTTTAGGTCAACTCGTACGTAGTATTTGCCAGATTTTTGAGCTTGAAATAGTATGAATTGAACGTTTGCCGCCATTGGTATAACGTTGAAATCGCACCAATGCTTGGCAACGGTGTCGAAGTAGTTGGTGCGGTAGTAGCAACCGGGAAATCGTAGAAGAGAAACGAATGGCATGATAGTTTCGCCATGTCCGAAGCGTAGACGAGCAGTGATGTTGTCGTTGCCAGTTATAAAATCGTCGGTAGTCTTGATTATGTCGAGAACGAGGTCGGCTGCAATGTCGGCGGGAATCGCTGATATAGTAGTTGCTGTTCGCTGAAGGTATTGTCGAAGATTGAAACAACTCCATAAATCGTTCGCTTCTTCTTCTGTGAAGTACTTGCTCATTTGCGAAGGCATTCCCATCGCGGAAAGTCCGGCAAGAACATAGTACTCAGTAATTGCAAGGTTGCGTGCGTCGGCTTCGCTAGCGTATGTATAGTTTTTGCCGAGAACACGAGCCAATGCAGATGTTGTAGCGGTTTCGGTGAAATATTCGTCGTATGCAGCAGCCCATGGACGATCGTTGCGAAAAGCTTGATATTCTGTATCGGTATCGAATGGGCGAACTAATGGCGAATTTATTCGTCCACTTGAAGTGGTGTAAGTGATTCGATTGTTTAATCTGTCAAGTTGGTGTACAAAACTGTACATGCTCATCATTGCGCGAGGTGAGTACGACGAAATTGCCGTTACAGAACTACCGTCGGTAAAAACTTCAGGGAAATTAAATACCATACGAGATGCAATGCTAACTTGCTCAGCCATGCCAAGAGAGTCGAGAGCGCCCCAACGGTTGTTGCTTTCGGCAATGACTCTGTCGTTAAGAGCCATTAAATCTCGGCCAAGAGGGGTGATGGTGCCTATCGAATCGGCGTGCTGAAGGGCACGGCGAAGAGTAAGACAGTTGGCTGCCGACGCGGGGTATCGAGAGCCGTGTCGCCCTACGTGGTTGATAAAAACTGGGGTGAGCGAGTCGGGGTATTCTACCGGGCTAATGTTGGTGGGATATGGTGTGAGCGAACCCTCGCATTGGTCGAAGGAGTATGAGGTAGCCTGCGGGTCGGCTGCAAATGTTGACGTTGTTGAGGCTAATAGAACGATAGCCAATATTTTGCGGAAAGCTTTCATAGATTCAAAAACGAGGCGTTCGGATGGTGAAAATACCAATAATGAGACAAAAATACTACAATTTTGCTTGACTGCCAAAAAATTGCTAAATTTGCAAATTGCATAACAAATCAAACGACACTATGAAGACATCGGTTATACTTCGCTTTGTCATCCTTGCTATATTGTGGCTATGGCTTGTTGGCTATCTGTTGATCCATTCTCAGCCTACACTATATACAGCCTTTGTAGTGGTGGCATCGGGTATTATTATTTTTGTGCCGATGTATAAAAAATACGTAAAGAAATGACACAAAAGTCTTTCGATACAAATGCTGATAACCTTTTGTCGCATATCGACAGCCCCGCCGACCTTCGCAAGTTGAGTGTCGAGCAGTTGCCTCAGGTGTGTACGGAAATACGTGAATTCCTTATTAATACCTTGGCAGACAATCCCGGACACTTTGCATCTAGCATGGGTGCGGTAGAGTTAACTGTGGCATTGCACTATGTGTTCAATACTCCCTACGACCGTCTCGTTTGGGATGTCGGTCATCAGGCGTATGGCCATAAACTTCTTACCGGACGTCGCGAGCGATTTGAAACGAATCGTAAATTGGGCGGTTTAAGTGGTTTCCCAAATCCTGATGAGAGTGAATATGATACCTTTGCCGCCGGTCATGCATCGAATTCGATTTCGGCAGCACTTGGTATGGCAATTGCTTCGCGTCTCAAAAATGAGTCGCCACGTCGCAATGTAGTGGCGATTATCGGTGATGCCTCTATAAGTGGCGGCTTGGCCTTCGAGGGTATTAACAATGCCTCGAATACCCCCAATAACTTGCTTATAGTTTTGAACGACAACGATATGTCGATCGACCGTAACGTTGGCGCTCTTAATACATATCTCACACATATCAACACTTCGAAGGCGTATAATGATATTCGCTTCAAACTCTTCCAGTTCTTCAAAAAGTTGCATCTGATTTCCGATGAGCGAAAAGGTGCACTGATGAGGTTTAATAATAGCCTTAAATCGCTTATTTCTAAGCAGCAGAATCTTTTTGAAGGATTTAATATTCGCTACTTCGGGCCATTTGATGGCAATGATGTCGACACCGTTGTTCGTGTGTTGAACGATATTCGCGATATGGAAGGTCCGCGTATTTTGCACCTTCGCACGACCAAGGGCAAGGGCTACGCACCGGCGGAAGCCGATCCTGCGTCGTGGCACGCTCCCGGACGATTTAATCCCGAAAGCGGTGAGCGCTTCGATGCAACGGTTAAACCTGATAAACCCTTGAAGTATCAAGATGTTTTTGGTAATACGCTCGTTGAACTAGCTGAAAAGAATCCGTCGATAGTGGGTATTACTGCTGCAATGCTTTCAGGCACGTCGGTTGGTACGATGCAAGCCGCTATGCCTGACCGAGTATTCGATGTTGGAATCTCTGAAGGTCATGCAGTTACATTTGCCGGAGGCCTTGCCAAAGACGGAATGCGTCCTTTTGTGGCTATCTACTCAAGTTTCTTGCAGCGTGCTTACGACCATATCATCCACGATGTGGCACTTCATCACTTGCCGGTTACATTTTGTATCGACCGTGCCGGTTTGGTTGGCGAAGACGGTGCAACTCATCATGGAGCTTACGACCTCGCATATCTGCGCACTATACCCGGAATGGTCGTAGCATCGTGTCGTGATGAACACTCGCTTCGTAATTTGCTCTATACTGCGCAAGCCGATAACCATGGGCCGTTCGCCATTCGCTATCCTCGTGGAGGTGGCAAATTGGTCGAATGGAAGAATGAAATGCATGCTTTACCGATTGGTAAGGGCGAGTGTCTTGCCTCCGGTGAAGATGTGGCTGTGCTGACAATCGGTCCGGTTGCTGCAGATGTAGCAGAAGCTATTGCTCTAGCAAATGAGAAAGGTATCAAGGCTTCGCACTACGATATGATTTTCCTCAAACCAATCGACGAAGAAATCCTTCGCGAAGTAGCTGAAAAGGGGTGCCCGATTGTTACTGTAGAAGACGGTACTATCAATGGCGGCCTTGGCGGTGCTGTTGCTGAGTGGCTTAGTGCAAACGGCTATAAACGAAATCTTTGTCGACTAGGTATTCCAGATAAATTTATTCCCCAAGGTAGCCCTGGACAACTCCACAAGATTTGTGGATTTGATGTTGAGTCAATTGCCAAGACATTAGTTTCATTGGGTTCTAAAAAGGACGAAAAATGAAAATAGTTATAGCAGGAGCGGGCGAGGTTGGGTCGCACCTTGCCAAACTACTCTCAGACGAAGAACACGACATTCTGCTTATCGACGCCAACGCCGAGCGATTGGCTGTGCTCGATGCCAACTATAATTTGATGACTTATGCCGGCGATCCGACGTCTTTCAGAACGTTGAGGGAGTGCGGCGTAGCTCGATGCGACCTTTTTATTGCCGTTACTCCATACGAGCAAAACAATATAGTGGCGTGCTCAATCGCTAAAAAATTCGGAGCAAAGACTACGGTAGCTCGTATCGACGGATATGAGTGTATGGATCCGGCAAATGCTTCGTATGTCAAGGAAATGGGTGTCGACCGTGTTATCTATCCCGAGTATCTTGCTGCGCAAGAGATTATCACGGCTCTTCGTCGTACTTGGGTGCGAAATTGGTTTGAACTCCATGATGGTCGACTAATCCTTGCCGGGGTAAAACTCCGTCAGGCTGCAAAGTTGGCAGGAATGAAGCTTCGCGATTTTACATATACCAACCACCACTTCCACGTGTCGGCTATTAAGCGTAACCACGAGACTATCATTCCTCGTGGCGACCATCAAATGGAGGTTGGTGATATACTTTATGTTACAACTACTCGCGATCATGTCGATGATTTACTAGATTTGTGCGGTAAAAAAGCGTATAAAATTAAGCGTGTGTTGATTATGGGAGGTAGTAAAATGGCTCAGCGCCTTGTAAATAGTGCAGGTAGCGAGTTTAAATTTACTATCATCGATAGTGATGCAGATTTGTGCCGTTTGTTGCCGCAAAAGTGTCCCAACTGCGAAATCATCCATGGCGACGCTCGCGATACCGACCTTTTGGACGATATTGGTATTTCCGATATAGATGCCTTTGTAGCTCTCACATCAAGTAGCGAGTCGAATATCCTTACTTGTCTCACTGCGAAGGAGCTAGGCGTGAAGAAAACGGTTGCTGATGTAGAGAGTATCCAGTTTATATCGCAAGCCGAAAATCTTAATATCGGTACAATTATAAATAAAAAATTGCTTGCATCTAGCGCTATTTTCCAACTTTTGCTGGATGCCGATGCCTCAACCTCGAAGTGCTTGGCTCTTGCCGATGCCGAAGTGGCGGAATTTGAGGTGCATGATGGTGCAAAGGTAACTCGCGCTGCCGTTAAAGACCTTTCATTGCCCTCTGAGGTAACCCTTGCGGGTCTCTTCCGCAATGGAGAAGGTATGCTAATTACAGGTATGACGCAGCTCCAAGCAGGCGACCATGTGCTTGTGTTCTGTCTTGCCGGTGCGCTTCATAAAGTAGAACGTCTTTTCAATTGATACAATGGTACGCCGCGTAACTCAACATTTAATTAACATCCGTATGATTTCGCAAATCATGGGGTGGCTTCTGATAATTGAGGCGGTGTTTCTCCTTTTTCCGGCGATAACGTCGCTGGCATACGGCGAGTCGGATTGGAAACCGTTTGCCATAACGTCGGCTGTTACTACTATAGTAGGACTGTTGATGGCCTTTAAGTCGCATCCAACGAGTATGCACTTGGGTAAGCGCGACGGATACCTCCTCACTGCTTCGGTCTGGGTGGTGTTCTCGATATTCGGACTTCAGCCATTTCTATTTTGCTCTACGCCTTTGAGTTTTAGTGATGCTTTCTTTGAGGCTATGTCGGGCTTTACTACTACGGGTGCGTCTGCGCTCGGAAGTATCAAAGGAATGAGTCATGGTGTGCATCTTTGGCGAGCTATGATGCAGTGGATTGGTGGTATGGGTATCATACTTTTTACTCTAGCGATTATTCCAACACTTAACCATTCCGGTGGTATGCAGATGTTTAATGCAGAAGTAACGGGTATTACGCATGATAAAATCAGCCCGCGTATCAATCAGACGGCCAAAAACCTATGGTATGTCTATCTGCTGTTGACCATTGCTTTGATTGCATTGCTGTGGGCTGGGCCAATGGACCTATTTGATAGTATTTGCCACGGCTTCGGAGCTATATCGACGGGAGGATACGCAACTAGTCCCGATGGCATGATGGCGTGGAAAAATTCAGTGTATGTAAAGGTGGTTTTGACTGCTTTTATGTTTCTTGGAGGTGTTAATTTTGCTCTTATTTTCCGCGCAGCACACGGCAATTTTAAGGCAGTCGCCGAGAATGATGTATTTAAAACATACGTCAAGCTTATCGGTGTGATGCTCCTTCTTTTTGCCACTTCAATATTGATTCAAGGTAAAGTTTTCGATTGGCAATGCATTACCATCGACCCGCTTTTCCACATTATTTCTACGATTACATCAACCGGCTATTATTTGCCGGGTGTCGAAAATTGGGGCCCATTTGTAATTGCTTTGACATTCGTATTAATGTTCTCGGGCGCTTGTGCGGGATCGACTTCAGGTGGCGCTAAAATCGACCGAGTGTTCTACCTATTCAAAAATGTGCGTAATGAACTATATCGTTGCATTCACCCTCAGTCGATAAGGGCTGTAAAGGTCAATGGCCGAGTGATGCCTCCGGAGTTGGTAACTAAAGTTATTGCATTTTTGTGTATCTATGTTTTGCTTGTAGTGGGCGGTGGTATCATCTTGACGGCGTGTAATGTGCCTATCATTGACGCTTTCTTTGCATCTTTGTCGTGCCTGTCAAATACCGGTTTTGATGCTACGATTACCTGCTGTGGTGATTCGTTTAGTATTCTTCCAAACACCGCAAAGTGGGTGCTGGCGTTCTTGATGCTTATCGGACGTCTTGAATTATTTACAGTACTAAGCCTCTTTACTCGCACTTTCTGGTGTAGATAGGAATATTAGCCATGGCGCAGCATAACGAATTAGGTAAATGGGGCGAACAGCTCGCAGTCGATAAGCTAGCTCGTGAAGGTTGGTCGATACTCGAACGCAATTGGCGTCTTGGGCATCTTGAGATCGATATTGTAGCTCAGAAAGATGAACGAATCGTTTTTGCTGAAGTGAAAACACGTGCCGATATGGATGAAGACCCTCTCGAAGCAGTCGATAAAAAGAAAATTAATCACATGGTAAAGGCTGCCGAAACTTATTTACTCCACACCGGACTCGAATTTGAAGTGCAATTCGACCTTTTCGCAATAAACGGTACGCCTAATACCGAGTGCCGACTCGAACACATTCCCGACGCTTTCTTTGCTCCGCTGAAGACGTACCGCTGAGCCTACATCTCGCGTAGATCTGATTGCATAATTAAGTTGCGAAACGGTCGTTTCTTCGCAACTATGAAATTTCAATATCGTTCTAATAATGCTTTTTGGATCTTATATTCGACCCGGGGCTGATAGGATATGGAAGACGAGATCGTGGAAGAGTTGGTGTTCGTTTTGACGCGAGCCTACGCCTTTGCTTTGAGCGTCGAAGCGTCGGATCGCACTTAAAATTTCGATAATTTGGAATGGGTTGTAGTTTGCCATCCCTTGGCGGATGCGGCGAAGAGCGAATGAGTTGCGCAATTTCAACTCGGAAGTAATGCCGGCGTCGGTCTGTCCGGGTACGTAGTAGGCAACGAGTAGGTCGGCGAAAAATCCGAAAATGGAGGCAGTTGCCATTACCAAAGGTACGGCTTTGGGATTGCTGCGGAAGTAAGCCAAGCAGCGGAATGCCTTGGTTGCATCTTTGGCTGCGAGGGCGTCAACTAATTCAAATGTGTTGTATTCCTTGCTTACACCGATGTTTCTCTCGATGACTTCTGGTGTGATTGCCGCGTTGGGAGGTAGGATAGAGGCAAGCTTGTCGATTTCGTTGTATAACTTGCTGAGGTCAGCTCCGATAAAGTCGCGTAGCATTTCGAGCGACTTCTGTTCAGCAGATAGCCCTTTTTCTTTGATATAAGAGCCAATAAATGCCGGGATATTGTATTCCTGTATTTTCTTTGATTCAAATACGATGCCATTTCCCTTTGATACGGCATTGATTAGCGTTTTGCTCTCTAATTTTTTTGCGCGGTGGCAAATAACCAGTAGGGTAGTGGCTACTGGGTCGGCAAGATAAGGAGCGAGTTTTGCGAGTTTATCGGCACGTATTGCTTGAGCTTCTTTCAATATCACCACTTGTCGGTCGGCCATCATGGGTATTCGACGACAGATGTCAATGACTTGCGTTGGTTCTACCTCGGGGGCATATAGTACGTATTGGTTGAAAACTTTTTCGTCTTCCGGCAGAATGTTTTCAAATTCAGAGGCAAGCGCATCGGTGAAGTATCCTTCTTCGCCGTGGAGGAGGAATACAGATGGTAAATTACCTTCTTTGATAGCTTTTTTAATGCCGTCGAATGTTGGTGCCGGAAGTGCCATATAGTATTTGTGCTGTGATGTATTGAAATATTTCGTAAATTTACGGAAAATTTCCGGTGTTCGGCAAATTTTTCTTTCGTTATCTTTTAATCAACAATGAATACACTGCCACAACTCAATCTTCCTCCCATTGATGCCCATCTTCGTCCTGATTCCGATTCGCGTCGAGGAGGCGTTGAAATTTACGATCATCTACGTCGTCTTTGGGTTGCTCTGACACCCGAAGAGTGGGTGCGGCAGAATTTTGTCGCTTTTTTAGCGAATGAAAGGCGATTCCCGGCCACTTTGATGGGTAATGAAGTGGCTCTACGCCTCAATGGCACTGCGCGTCGATGTGATACGGTAGTATATAACCGCAACTTGAAACCTTTGTGTATAGTAGAGTATAAACGTCCTAATGTCGAAATCACTCAGAAAGTATTCGATCAAATTGCTCGGTATAATAGTGTATTGCTAGCTCCGTACCTCATTGTTAGCAATGGTTTGGCGCATTACTGTTGTAGATATACAGAAAAAGGGTATGTCTTTTTAAAGACGATACCCTTCTATGATGAGATGTTGAATAATCTTGATTAGAACATGTACGCAACTCGGAATGACAACTGGCGATTCTTGGCGCTTACGTTTTCGAGTTTGGATGTTTTGAGCAAGTAGGTCATCCCCCAAGTGTATTGAACCGATACTTGCCAACGACGGAGAATCTCAAAACCGCCACCGGCTGTGAGACCTAAATCACCGCCTGAGTAGGTATATGGCTCGGCTACTCCTTCATTCCCTTTAATCTTGTTGTGGCCGATCATGATGCCAAAGTCGGGACCACCATATATGAATGGTGCGATGTAATCCTCGATACCGTTCATGCGGGTCCATTTGAAACGGAGGTGGATAGGAATCTGCAGCATGTGAAGGCGAGTGAAGTTTTCTCCAAAACCGTCGCTGCTCCATATTCTACGATCGCCAAGGTCGGTTTTTGCACCCATTTGATTATATAGTAGAGAGTAGTCGATACCAAAGCCGATGCCGGGGAACATCTTTTCACCCATAATGCCGACTTGGAATCCCACCATCTTGCTGACGGGAAATAAATCCTGCTTAAATTCGAGGTCGTTGATCGATACGCTGACGATAGGAGCGTAGCGTGTTTCTGCTTTTGATGCCAACGGTGCCACGAAAATTGCAGCTAGGAGGAGAAAAAGAGCGGATATGCGTTTCATTAGTTGGATATATTCTTCTTATATAAATATTAATTTACTGCAAAGGTAAGCCAAAAAAACGACATAGACTGCCAATTAAAGAAATTTATAATAGTGTCCAAACCAGTTTTTTTCTACTTTTGCGTGGTTCGAAGAAAAACAAAGTAAAAAAGTTGAATTTTTTTTGATTCTTTTCTCTGCTGATAATCAGAGTAATAAGTAAAATGAGCAAAATTTCATGCAAAAAAAGTTCAGAAAAAATTTGGAGAATGAAAAATTGTGCGTAACTTTGCAACCGCAAACGGGAAAGGACGTAAGGCTCCCCGCTGCAGAGAAAATTGAAATACGCCTCTTTAGCTCAGTTGGCCAGAGCACGTGATTTGTAATCTCGGGGTCGTTGGTTCGAATCCGACAAGAGGCTCAAATTGATTGTTACTCTTAAGCTGCAGCGCTGAAGAGTGATAGAAAAGGAAACTTTTCAAAAGGGCGAATACCAGAGTGGCCAAATGGGGCAGACTGTAAATCTGCTGGTTTAT
>CAZYYV010000010.1:0-47865 GCA_964651295.1 uncultured Bacteroides sp. | reverse complement strand
ACTGTAAACCTCGCTAAGCCCGCTACTTACGAAGAAATCTGCGCTGCAATGAAGGAAGCTTCAGAAGGCGAACTCAAAGGCATCCTCGGCTACACCGAAGACGCAGTTGTATCTAGCGACTTCCTCGGCGACGTTCGTACTTCAATCTTCGACGCAAAGGCAGGTATCCAGCTCACTCCTACCTTCGTTAAGGTTGTATCTTGGTACGACAACGAAATCGGCTACTCTAACAAAGTACTCGACCTCATCGCACACATGAAGAAAGTTAACGGCTAATAACCGACAACCTTCTCAAATTATAAAAGCGGCTTTCGAGCCGCTTTTTTTGTGCCCAAATATAAAAATGAGGCCGGAAGAATATGCTAATTCTCGGGTGTAACGGCAAAGAAATTTATGGAATAATCTTTGACTACCGCGAATTTTTGACGTATATTTGCGGTAGAATATGTATCGGACTATACGCATATTACGAATCGTTATTTCATTGGTGGCAATGGGCGTGCCTACATGGGCGCTTATCGCCGGTTACGATAGTGTATTCGCAAAGATGCAGGTGATGACCGCACTATTCTCGGGGGCAGCGTTTTGCTTGATTTTTTGGGCAATCGTAACACTTATATATGGTCGCGTATACTGCTCATCGATATGCCCGCTTGGCACGCTAATGGATTGCGTATCGGCTATCGGCAGGCAAAGTAGCAAAGGCCGCAACGGATACAAATACAAGTCGGAAGCCCGCCGATTGCGTTTTTTATTTTTGGTATTGGCGATTGTATCTCTAATGTCGAGTAGCGCACTGATACCAACGCTCTTTGACCCTTATAGTGCTTATGCGCGTATGGTTGAGGAGTTTATAGCTCGCCCGATCGGACTTGCAGAAGTGCCGTTAAAGTATGCCGTAGCAAGCATTTCGATTGCAATCTTGACAGCATCTGTAGTTGTAGGAGTGGCATGGCGCCACGGCCGTCTGCTTTGCAATAGCGTATGCCCGATCGGAACTATCCTCGGAATGGGATCCAGACGGTCATACTTTCACATCGAAATCGACCCGAATCGCTGCATCAACTGCGGAGAGTGTGAGCGAGTATGCAAGGCTTCTTGCATCAAGCTCACGGGCAAAATCGTTGATAATTCGCGATGCGTGATGTGCTTCAACTGCACGTCAGTCTGTCCTAATGGTGCTATCAATTATAAATCGGGGCGCTATCGTCTCAGTATGCCTATGATGCAATCGCTCGACACCGACACCGGTGGCAATCGTTCTGAAACTTCACGCCCGCTTACATCAACTTGTCAAAATACAAAAAAATGAAACAATATCTCGACCTACTCCAACACATTCTCGACCACGGAGTCGAAAAGCACGACCGTACGGGCACAGGTACTCGCTCGGTATTTGGCTACCAAATGCGATTCAACCTTGAGGACGGCTTTCCCCTCCTTACAACTAAAAAATTACACCTCAAGTCGATTATCTATGAGTTGTTGTGGTTTTTAAAAGGCGACACCAATGCCCGCTACCTCCAAGAAAACGGAGTGCGAATCTGGAATGAATGGGCAGACCCCGATGGAAATCTCGGCCATATCTATGGTTATCAATGGCGTTCGTGGCCCGACTATAACGGCGGTTATATCGACCAAATCACCGAAGCACGCGATGCCATTTTGCACAATCCCGACTCACGACGCATAATCGTCAGTGCGTGGAATGTTGCAGACATCCCCAATATGAATCTTCCGCCATGCCACGCATTTTTCCAATTCTACGTAGCCGACGGTCGCTTGTCGCTCCAGCTCTATCAGCGCAGTGCCGACTGTTTCTTAGGCGTACCATTCAATATCGCTTCTTACGCTTTGTTACTCCAAATGATGGCTCAGGCAACCGGGCTCAAAGTCGGCGATTTTGTGCATACACTTGGTGATGCTCACTTATACCTTAACCACCTCGACCAAGCGCGTCTCCAACTTACTCGAGAGCCTCGACCTCTGCCCAAGATGGTGATTAACCCCGACGTAAAAGACATATTCGGTTTCGACTATTCCGACTTCTCACTCGAGGGCTACGACCCGCATCCTCATATCAAAGCAGAAGTGTCGGTATAAAAATTTCCGTTTACACTTATCCTCTTTTTATCCTCAATTGCCATGAGAGTTTACTGTAAAAACATAGAAGAATACCTTGAAGTGCCCGGAGGTGCAACACTGGGCCAAATAGCCGCAGGATTGAAGAATCGTCTTGAATTCGACCCAATCTGCTGCCGTGTGAATAACAAAACCGAAGGTCTAGGTTTTGCCGTCTACCAGCCCAAAATGCTCGAATTCCAATCGAGAACAGTCGGCTCAGGACCTCGTGTCTACACACGTTCGCTCTGTATGTTGCTATACACAGCAGTCGAAGCGATATGTCCCGGCACCAAGCTCACCATCGAGCACTCAATGTCGCACGGCTACTACTGCCGACTCTCTATTGATGATGAAGTGAGTCAAGAACTACTCGACTCCATCCGCCAAAAGATGCACGAATTGGTAGATGCCAACTTACCATTCAAGTATCACCAAGAGCCCTCAACAGAGGTAACCGAAATGTTTGAACGTCGCGGATTGCACTCCAAAGCCGAGTTGCTCCGCACGGCACGTAAACTCTACACCACTTACTATACCCTCGGCGACGTATGCGATAGCTACTATGGCGTATTGGCCCCGTCGACCGGAGCTATCGATGTCTTCGACCTCATCAAATACAAGGATGGCTTTCTGCTTATGCCATTCGACCCCACCGACCCGACAAAAGCGGCAAAGCCGATCAAGCAGGAAAAGATGTACAGAGCATTCACCGACTATAAGCTTTTCAACCGCATTCTCGGCGTAAGCGATGTCGGAGAACTAAACCGCTACATTCTCAGCCACGATCCGGCAGACGTAATCAACGTAGCCGAAGCCCTTCACGAGAAAGCACTTGCGCGCATCAGCGATGAAATCACTGCTCGCTATCGCAGAGGCGGCGCCCGAATCGTGCTTATCTCCGGTCCATCATCATCCGGCAAGACAACCACGACCAAACGTTTGGCTATACAGTTGATGACTAATCTGCTCAAGCCTCAAATGATATCGCTCGACGACTACTTCATCAATAGAGAAGACACTCCTCGCGACGAATCGGGCGACTACGACTACGAGTCGCTCTATGCGCTCGACTTGAAGCAGTTTAACGCCGACCTTACCGCCATTCTTGCCGGTGAGGAGGTGGAATTGCCGACATATAACTTCGAGACTGGTCGTCGCGAATATCTAGGCAAACGCATTCACCTCGAAGAAAACGGCATCCTGCTTATCGAAGGCATCCACGGATTGAACCCGGAGCTCACTTCGCAGATACCCGAGGCAATGAAATACCGCATCTACGTATCAGCACTCACGACCCTTACTATCGACGACCATAATTGGGTCCCAACGACCGACAATCGTCTACTCCGCCGCATCATCCGCGACCACAAGTACCGCGGCACATCGGCAGAATCGACCATTCGTCGCTGGCCGAGTGTACGCCGAGGAGAAGAAAAGTGGATATTCCCATACCAAGAGAACGCCGATGCTATGTTTAACTCATCGTTTGTCTTTGAGTTAGCAGTGATGAAAGACTATGCCGAAAGTATCCTTCGCAGCGTTCCTGCCGACGTGCCGGAATATGCCGAAGCTTACCGACTCCGCAAATTTTTGAGCTATTTCCAGCCAATAAGTTCGTCGTTATTGCCATCAACATCGCTCTTGCGCGAATTCCTTGGCGGAAGTTCATTCAAATACTAAAAACCTGTTAAAACGCAACAAATTTCTTACGTTTGGCAAGATTTTTACACTTTCTTATATGATTTTTGCTCGTTATGTAAAAAATTACGTAACTTTGTGGTTGAATCTGTAAGATAATCGTAAGAAATGGAAAAAATCGACAACCTCGACAGAAAAATACTCCGAATCGTGATGCACAATGCTCGCATCCCTTCGAAGGACGTTGCAATGGAGTGTGGAGTCTCGAGAGCTGCAATACATCAACGTTTGCAGCGCCTCATCGACATGAATGTCATCACCGGCTCAGGTTATCATGTCAATCCCAAAATCCTCGGTTATGCTACATGCACATATATCGGCGTAAACCTCGAACGCGGTGCAATGTATAGCGATGTAGTGCCCGAGATTGAAAAGATACCCGAAATCGTGGAGTGCCACTTCACCACCGGCCCGTACACCATGCTCATCAAACTCTATGCTCGCGACAACGAACATCTTATGGAACTTCTCAACAAGAAAATCCAGATGATTCCCGGCGTAACAGGGACCGAGACACTTATCTCTCTCGACCATTCAATCTCTCGTGAAATTCCTATCAGCTTAGACGAAGAAAAGAAACGATGACCGAACAAATACCTCGCTGGACCGAAATCGAACACTTACCCGAATGGGATGAGGAGTTCTATCACATCTATACCGCCAAGAAATTTGGCAAATGGGTGATGATTAAGACCCTCAAACCGGAGTACGCCGATGATCCTCGCTATCAAGCAATGATAGAGCAGGAATTCGACGTTCGCTACAGCCTCGCCCATCCGAATATCGTAATGATTAACGACTACGAGGAAATACCCGGCATCGGGCGATGCATCGTAACCGACGATGTCTACGGCGATAGCTTACGCAAGCTCATCAAAGAAAAACGCGTTACACGCAAACACGTTGAGCAACTACGCCACCAGCTCGTCAATGCGCTCGACTATATCCAGACGAAGCATATCGTCCACCCGGCTCTCACGCCCGACAACATTCTCTTCACCGAGAATATCGAAAATCTAAAACTCATCGACGTAGGCTTTGAGCAACGACCGTCGCTTTCTCACCAGTCTACTGCCGACGACATATATAACTACGGCAAAGTGCTCAACGAAGCACTCGATGCTGCCGACTTCGACGACCCGACCCTCCGCCGTATCGCTCGCAAGTGTACCGACCCGGACCCCAAAAAGCGATATACCAACTTGCAAAGCTTGCACTTGGCGCTTGAAAATCGTCGAACGAGCCAACTTTACATAATCATCATCGCATTCCTTTTATTGATGATTATCCTCTTGGTTTGGCTTAAGTCGCCCTATGCCCCCAAACCGGTGATAAACAATGTTGCCGGCTTTGTCTCTAACCTTCTTTTAATAGTATAATGTCATCAGTTTACGTACATCCCATATCCCCCTCAACCGACCAACTGCGCCAATACGTTCAGTTCGGCATTGATCTTTACAAAGGAAACGACTGCTATGTGCCACCGTTGATATCCGATGATATCAGCACACTATCACCTGAGAGCAATCCGGCATTCGACTTCTGTGAAGCACAGTCGTTTATGGCATTCCGGAATGGCGAACCCGTTGGTACAATCACAGCCATTATCAACCGCGCAGCCAACGAAAAGACCGGCAAAAAGCAGTTGCGTTTCGGCTGGCTCGAATTTATCGACGACCAAGAAGTTGTCAACGAACTCTTTGACGCCGCCGAAAAGTGGGGACGTGAACGCGGAATGACTGAGATGGTAGGCCCGATGGGATTCTCTGACCTCGACTACGAAGGGATGCTTATCGAAGGGTTCGACGAAATGGGTACAATGGCAACAATCTACAACCATCCGTACTACCCCACTCACATGGAGCGTCTCGGGTTCGAGAAAGAAGTCGATTGGATCGAATACCGCATAGCAATACCTGATGCTGTACCCGAAAAGTACTCACGCATCGCCGAAATCATCTCGCGCAAATATAACCTCTCGGTAAAAAAATACACATCGAAGAAGAAAATCGCCGCCGAATACGGCAGAGCAATCTTCGAGTTGGTAAATGAAGCATACGCCGACCTCTACGGATTCGTACCCTTGACCGACCGCCAAATCGAGCACTACATCAACGTCTACCTCGGAGTACTCCGCCTCGACGATGTTACACTCATCGTTGATGGAGACGACAAACTCGTTGCTCTCGGCATTTCGATGCCCTCGTTGTCGCAAGCACTTCGCAAGAGCGGTGGTAAACTTTTCCCATTCGGTTGGTATCACCTTCTCCGCGCCATCCAAGGCCATACCGACGTAGTTGACTTGCTCCTTGTGGCTGTTAAGCCTGAATATCAGAGCAAAGGCGTCAATGCGCTTATCTTCAACGACCTCATCCCTCGATACATTGCCAACGGCTACAAATTCGCCGAAAGCAATGTCGAACTCGAAGGCAACGAAAGCGTCCAAAAGCAATGGGAATACTTCGAACGTCGCCAGCACCGTCGTCGTCGCGCATTTATCAAGCAGATTTAAAAACATCTTACATACAATCGGAGTGCCTCGTGGTGCTCCGATTCTTATTTCCATCCTGATTCACTTATGAAAAACTACCAATTAGTTATAGCCGTTGCCCTGGCATTGAGTACGACTCTCGGAGTCGCAGCTAAAAAGCACTATACCAATCCTGTTATTGATGAATCATGTCCAGACCCAACGGTGATTCGAGCCGAGAACGGAACGTACTATCTATACGCAACCGAGAACACTCGCAATGTACCCATCTATAGCTCTTCAGATCTAATTAATTGGAAATTTATAGCTACTGCATTCAACGATGAATCGCGTCCACAATGGAATCCAAAAGGCAATATCTGGGCTCCTGACATCAATTATATCAATGGAAAATATGTGCTCTACTATTCAAAATCGGTGTGGGGCGGTGAATGGGATTGCGGAATAGGCGTTGCAACAGCAGAAAGCCCGGAAGGACCTTTTACCGACCATGGAGCACTATTTATCAGCAAAGATATCGATGTTCAAAATAGTATCGACCCGTTCTTCATAGAAGATGGCGGACGAAATTATCTGTTTTGGGGCAGTTTCCATGGCATATACGGCATCGAACTAAGTAGCGACGGACAGAGTATCAAAGAAGGTGCAGAGAAGGTACGCATTGCCGATAATTTCATGGAAGGTACTTATATCCACAAACACGATGGCTTATACTACCTCTTCGGCTCCACCGGCTCATGCTGCGATGGCGAACGAAGCACCTACCGCGTCACCATCGGGCGCTCGGAGAATCTATTTGGCCCATACGTCGACAAACAAGGAAATCGGCTACTCGATGGAAATTTTGATGTAATACTTTCGAGGAGTCAAAAAGTAATCGGCCCGGGTCATAATGCCGAAATTGTTGTTGACGATAAAGGCTGTGATTGGATTTTTTACCACGGATTTAGCGCCGAGAAGCCCGAAAAAGGACGTTTGGTCTACCTCGACCGAGTCTACTGGATAGACGGCTGGCCAATTATTGGCAATGGACAGCCAAGCGAACGAGCAAAAGCTCCGACAATCAAAAAATAGTCAGCGGTAGTCGCTGAAACGTTCACGGAGCTTCTTGCGAGCCGTAAAAATTCTACTTTTTACAGTGCCAATTGGAAGCCCTATTTGTTCTGCAATTTCGTTGTACTTATATCCTGCTATATGCATCGAAAACGGTATGCGATAATCATCTGAAAACTCATTGATAGCTGCCGATATTTCAGCAGCCCCATAGCTATCTTCGGGCGACTCGATACCCGAATCTTGACTAATATTAAGGTGGTAAAGATTATCAGTAGTATCGATGATAGTAGCAGAGCGCACACCACGCCGATAATTGTTGATAAATATATTACGCATAATAGTGAATACCCAACCCTTAAAGTTGGTCCCCTCGGTATACTTCTCCTCATTGTCGAGGGCTTTGAGAGTCGTATCTTGCAGTAAATCATAGGCATCATCGCGATTCGAGGTAAGCATATACGCGAAATTAAGAAGATTACTCTGCAAGTTCATCAAACTTTGTTGGAATTTTGCACTTGCCATAATAGTAGTAAATTAAGTTAGAAAGATTTCACATCCAAAGTTAATACTTCACCGACGACGAACTAAAAATATTATCAAAAAAATTACACCAGCAGCCTTATTCCACCATTAGTACACTGTAAAACAGAACATTACGCCGATGTTAAAATTGTTACACGATTGTTACAACGATTTTTTACAGCTTTATAGCTCGCATATCAAAAGAGCATAAGAATTTGTGCAATCGGATATTTTGGGCTAATTTTGCGTAAATAAAAAAGATAACGTCTATGCGCAAAGCCCTCATCACAGGCATCACGGGTCAGGATGGAAGCTATTTAGCTGAATTTCTGCTCAGTAAAGGATATGAAGTACATGGCATAATCCGTCGCAGTTCGAGCTTCAATACCGGTCGTATTGAGCATCTATACCTCGACGAATGGGTTCGCGATATGCACCAAAATCGATTAGTCAATCTCCACTATGGTGATATGACCGATTCGTCGTCGCTTATCCGCATCATTGGCGATGTCAAACCCGACGAAATATATAACTTAGCTGCACAGAGCCACGTAAAGGTATCGTTCGACGTGCCAGAATACACCGCTGACACCGACGCCGTTGGCACACTCCGATTACTCGAAGCGGTGCGAATTCTGGGTATGGAAAAGTCGGTGCGCATCTATCAGGCATCTACATCTGAGCTTTATGGCAAAGTGCAGGAAGTACCTCAGCGTGAGACAACACCTTTCTATCCCCGCTCACCTTATGCTGTAGCTAAGTTGTACGCATTCTGGATTATGAAGAACTACCGCGAAAGCTATGGTATGTACACCGCTAACGGAATTCTCTTCAATCACGAGTCTGAACGCCGCGGTGAGACTTTCGTAACTCGCAAAATTACTCTTGCAGTCGCTCGTATCGTGGCCGGATTGCAAGATAAATTATACCTCGGCAACCTCAACGCACGTCGCGACTGGGGCTATGCACGCGACTATGTAGAGTGTATGTGGCTTATTCTCCAACAGGAACAGCCCGACGACTTCGTCATCGCCACAGGAGAATATCACACCGTACGCGAATTTGCAACACTTGCTTTTGCTCGCGCCGGCATCAATATCCGCTGGGAAGGCGAAGGAGCAAACGAAAAGGGTATAGACGTAGCCACCGGCCGTGTGCTCGTAGAGGTAGACCCTCGATTCTACCGTCCAGCCGAAGTAGAGCAACTCCTTGGCGACCCCACCAAGGCTCGCACTCAGTTGGGCTGGAATCCTCGCAAGACATCGTTTGAAGAACTCGTCAACCTTATGGTCGACGCCGATATGAAATATATATCTAAACAATAATGGATAAGAGCGCAAAGATATACATAGCCGGACACCGCGGCTTGGTTGGTTCGGCCATTATGGCAAACCTCAAGCAACGAGGCTTCACAAACGTAGTAGGTCGTAGCCACTCGGAACTTGATTTGCTCGATGGAGTGGCTGTGCGTCAGTTTTTCGACGAAGAACAGCCCGAAGCCGTAGTTCTTGCTGCCGCTCATGTAGGTGGCATAATGGCTAATTCACGTTATCGCGCCGACTTTATCTATCAAAACTTACAAATACAGCAGAACGTTATCGGCGAAGCATTTCGCCACGGCGTTAAGCGTCTTCTCTTCCTCGGCTCAACTTGCATCTATCCTCGGGAGGCACCCCAGCCAATCACCGAAGATGCACTTCTAACTTCACCGCTCGAGTACACCAATGAGCCATACGCAATCGCCAAGATTGCGGGCTTGAAGATGTGCGAGTCGTTCAACCTACAGTACGGTACTGACTATGTGGCTGTAATGCCGACCAATCTCTACGGCCCGAACGACAACTTTCATCTCGAGAATAGCCACGTCCTGCCTGCAATGCTCCGCAAGGTGCACCTCGCCAAATTAATGGGAGCCGGCGACTATGCCGCAGTACGTGCCGACCTCGCAGTACGCCCCGTAAGCACTATCGCATCAGATGCAAGCGATGATGCAATCCGTGAAGGCCTTGAAACTTTCGGCATTCTCCCCGGCAAAGTACGTCTGTGGGGCACCGGAGCACCTCTCCGCGAATTCCTTTGGAGCGAAGACATGGCAGATGCTTGCGTACATATCCTACTCAACGTAAGTTTTGCCGACTTAGCTAAAGCAGCCGGCCCCGACGTGCGAAATACGCACATCAATATCGGCACAGGTAAAGAATTAACCATTAAACAACTCGCCGGTATGGTGGCAGACGCTTGCCACTTCAAAGGCGAAATCGAATGGGACGCTACCAAGCCCGACGGGACAATGCGTAAATTATGCGATGTTTCGAAACTACACTCTCTCGGATGGCATCACAAAGTCGAGCTAGACGAAGGCGTCAAGCGTCTCTATAATTGGTATTTAAGCACATTATGAAGCAACTTCTCACAGCCATAACTCTGTTTGCTGCCGCAACTGCCGTTCAAGCACAAGACTTCGACTCGGTAGCTCGCGAGATAGCTCTTCGCAACCCACAGGTAGCCTCTATCAAGGCATCATACGATGCACAAATTGCCGACGCACAAGCCGCAAACGCTCTAGCAGGCATCGAGGTAGACTTCGACTATAAATTCAACAGCGAACAAGGCGACGACCGGTGGGGATTTTCAGTAGGCCAATCGTTCGACTGGCCCGGACTATATCACGTCCGCAGAAAAGCCGGTGAATACCGTGCCGATGCATTTCGCGACTTATACGTTGCAGATTACGTGTCGGCAGCACTCGAAGCCAAGCAAACCCTTATCGCTCTTGCAGTAGCTCAGCAGCAGCTCGCTGTTCTTGAGGAAGCCGATAGAGCCACCGTAAAGCTAGCCGAAGCTTACGATTACGCATTCTCGCAAGGCGAAACCACCATTCTAGAGACTTCGAAAATCAAGTTGCAACGCTTTGCCATTGCCAACCGTGTGGCTGAGGCCGAAGCTCTAGTTGAAAAGCTTAAAGGCGACCTTCGTGCCCTCAATGGTGGAGAAGATTGCACTGTACCCTCACTTGAAAACGTCAATTTGCGTTTGCAATCGTTCGACCACTATCGCGAAATATACGAGGCTAACGACCCGACGCTCCGCGCTAATGGCAAGCTCGCTCAAGCAGCTGCAGCCGACGTAAAAGCAGCCACAGCCGGAGCACTTCCGTCGTTCAAACTTGCCTACACCCACGACTACGAAGAAGGCATTCACTTCAACGGATTCTCGGTAGGAATCAGTTTGCCGCAGTGGAATGGAGGTAAGTCAGCACGCAAAGCCGCTAAAGCAGTTGCACTTGCCGATGAGTTGGGCGCTATCGACTACACCCACCGTCTCAACGCACGCCTCACAGCCGACTATGCCGAGTGCAGCCGCCTGGATGACCGTCTCGATAAAGCACGCCGCGCATTCATTGATGATGAATATCCGGCACTCCTCCAAAAGGCACTTGACGCGAGAAAAATCACGCTCTTCGACTACCTCCGCGAATATAACGAATATCTCGACGCTAAAGCTGAGTATATCGATCTCTGCGGCCGTGCTGCAACTGCCGCTGCAAGCCTCGACCGCTACAATCTCCTGCCTCAATGATTTCGATAATTCCATATACTTCTGCCGACAGCAAGCGCTGGGATGACGCTGTAACTCGTTCACGAAACGGAATCTTCCAGCACTTCCGCGCGTATATGGATTATCACTGCGACCGCTTTACTGACTGCTCAGTTATGGCAGCCGACAGTCATGGACGTATAATTGCCGTACTGCCTGCAAATGCTGAAGGGACAACGGTATTCAGCCACCACGGGCTTTCATTTGGCGGTTGGCTGATGACACCCGATGCTGATATGAACCGTATGATGGAGGTCTGGCACGCAATGGCAGAATACTACCGTATAAAAGGCTATAAAGAGATTATCTACCGCCCATCGCCTCACGTCTACCACCGCTATCCGGCAGAAGAAGACCTCTACGCCATCTTTCGCGCCGGAGGTCGTATTGACGGTTGTCAAGTATCAACCGTTATCGACCTTAACGCTCCCCTACCCTATAACAACAATGCTCGCCGCGGCGAAAATGTAGCCGCAACGAAGGGCGTTATTGCTAGCATAGATGATGATTGGAGCGGATATTGGGCAATACTTGACGAGTGCCTTGCCGAACGACATGATGCAAAGCCCGTCCACACTCTCGACGAGATAAATCTTCTTCACAGTCGTTTTCCTAACAATATCGAGCTTTATACCGCTCGCAGTACCGAAGGCAAAATTATAGCCGGCGTGGTGATGTACATCACCGATGTCAACGCACATTGTCAATATATCGCTACAAATGCCGATGGACGCGAATTTAAAGCGCTACCATTGCTTTTCAACTACATTATTACCGTCTGTGCAAAGCGTGGTATCCGCTACTTCGATTTCGGAACATCGAATCTGTATGGAGGAAAATACCTCAACGAAGGGCTCGTGCGTCAAAAATGCGGATTTGGCGGCAGAGCAATCGTCTACAACAGCTATAAAATCGAGCTATAAATTTAGCTCAAAAGCGTTTTCAGAAATTTATTTTTGTGGGGAACTTCGGGATAATCCCAAAATGGACGGAGCTTTGCTTCGATTTGCGACTTGCCACACAGGCGAGGCGTAATAAGTGAGCGATAACGTTCAAATAGGCGCATAATAGCAGCCATTCGTTCTTCTTCGCATAATTCTTCACCACTACGCCACTCGCTGAAAAGTGATGGGCGGGCGAGTACGCCTCTGCCAACCATTACACCCACGAGTGTGGGATATTTATCGATGATTTGCGAAATATCTGTAGGCGTATGGATTTCTCCATTAAATATTACCGGATGCTTTGAGGCGGCTAGTAAAACCTCAAAAGCATCAATATGCAGGTCGCCGCGATACTGTTGCCGAGCCGTACGAGGATGTACCGCAATATGAGTAAGCGACAGCGCGTTGAGAATATCAAGAATCGGTTTCCACTGGTTAGGCGAATCATATCCCACACGAATCTTCACCGAATATTCTACATCATTATCGGCTGCAATTCGTTGCGCCACAGCTTGAAAGATGTCGGGATGAGCCAACATTCCCGCCCCCATACCCTTGCCGGCGACGGGCGGAAATGGGCAACCTAAATTGAGATCGATACGTCGATGCCCTCGCTCTTTCAAAGTGTCGGCAAGAATGTCGAATTCGTCGGCATTGCGAAAAATAATCTGCGGAATGACAGGTAAGCCATCATTATGTACCGAGTCGATATCGCGAAGCGTCCTCGCCGCCGGAGCTCCTTTCTCAACACGCAAAAACGGCGTATACATAGCATCGGGCACACCGAAGATATCGGCAAATGCGCGTCGATATTCAGCATCTGTGTAGCCTTGTAGAGGTGCTAGGTGGAGCGTGATCATTCGGGACGATAGATGAGCGAAGCCGAAGGTGTGTCGATGAAGATATGACGAGCCGTATCGATAATATCGGCAGGTGTAAGACGACGACGATCGACAACGGTACGGTTTATATCCTCGCCATGCAGCTCTGATTGGGCGAGATTGGTAGCTAACGAGAGGTAGTTTAGATTCGAGAATCTGAAATTCGATTCGAAATTATTTAGCGTGCGCTCGAGTTCGTGAGCTTCGATATTTCCGGGTTGCGCAAGACGTGCTGCTTCATCCATAAGCAAGCGACGAGCACGTTCAATGTCGGAATCGTTATTTGAAGTTACGCGAGCTGTGAGCAAAAGCATACCAGGACCTTCGCTTCCCATAATCGATGCATCTGCATCAGCGATAAGTCCATGACCGACTCCGTAGACGAGGTTATTGCGTAGACGAGCCGAGCGACCGACCGAAAGTATATCGGTAATGGTATCAGCGGCAAAATACTCTGGGGCGCCATATGCTGCCATCGGGTAAGCGATGGTGATGTATGGAAATGGCACCGGGCCTGTAACAGTCTCCACAATTTCATTGGTGGGAAATCCCGGATCGGGCAAATTGCGCTGAGCTATAGGTCGAGCCGGAATGTCGGCAAACCACTCCTCAGCTTTACGACAAGCAGTGTCAAAATCGACATTACCTGTGATTGCAAGGATTGCATTGTTGGGGGCATAGTGAGCGAAGAACCAACTACGAATATCATCGAGCGTAGTTTTGGCAATATGGTCGGGCTCAAGACCAATTACAGGCCACGAATATGGGTGATTCTTGGAGTAAGTAATGCGACGAAGATGATGGTAAAGGTCGCCGAACGGACGGTCGAGACACTGTTGCTTAAACTCCTCGATAACGACTCCTCGCTGCACTTCGAGCGAACGCTCGCTAAAGGCAAGCGATAGCATACGGTCGCTCTCGAGATGAAGAGCCGTATCGAGATTTTGCGCCGGGAGGGTGTCGTAAAAATTAGTGAAGTCGTTGCTTGTCCACGCATTGCTTTTACCACCTGCATCTTCGAGTTCGCCATCGAACGAAGGCACGTTAATTGAGCCTCCAAACATCAAATGCTCGAAGAGGTGCGCAATGCCGGTAAGGGAGCGTTTTTCGTCGCGAGCACCTACATTATAGAGCACGTCGACGGCTGCCATAGCCGTCGACGGGTCATATGAGTGAACGAGCCTCAGACCATTCGACAGCGTATGACGGCTGACAGGTATGGGGCAGTTGTTTTTATCCATTCTTAATCGATAATCTTCATCGACACGATACGAATATCTTCTTTGGGACGGTCGCTACGGTCGGTTTCAGCTTTTTCGATGGCATCGATAACTTCCATTCCTTCTATTACTTCACCAAATACAGTGTATTCACCATCGAGGTGAGGAGCACCACCAACAGTGGTGTAAGCCTGCTTCATCTCGGCAGTGATAGTGGGTGCAGGAGTCGAAGCGATTTCGGCTTCGGTCTGAGCAATTAGGTCGTTCTGGAGTTCCTGAAGGCCGTCGCGGTCGCCACGGCGCTGCATTTCGATTATCTCGTCGCGATGTTCCATTGCGAGACGATTGAAAATCGACTGCATACGGCTACTCTGCATACGTTTGCCAAGCTGCTCAACTTCTGCCAACGACGATTTGCGACCGGTAACAACATAGAACTGCGAGCCCGACGACTGCTTCATAGGATTCACTTGGTCGCCCTGACGAGCGGCTGCAAGCGCACCACGTTTGTGGAAGTATTTTGGGAATACTATTTCGGCATCGATTTTATAGTCGGGGCCACCTGCGCCAAGCTGCTGCCCGGGCTTTGCAGTGCGCGAGTCGGGGTCGCCGGCTTGAATCATAAATTCTTTGATAACGCGGTGAAAGAGAGTACCTTCGTAGTAACCTTCGTTTACAAGTTTAACGAAGTTGTCGCGATGCTTGGGAGTATCACCATAGAGAAGTACAGTGAAATCACCGGCAGTAGTTTTGACAGCCACTTTAACAGAAGCTGTATCGGTAGTCTGAGATGTCATGTCGGTTTGGGGATTATTATCAGTAGCGTTCGTATCTGTTGATGCCTTAGCACAAGCCGCCATCAAGATAGTCAAAGCTGCAAAAAACAGCGCTACACGCATTTTTTTCATATTACGTTTGTTGGATAAAGACGCTTGTAAATACGACGGAAATTATCGTCGGCAGCACAGAGTTGCGAAGCTCGTTCGAGGCAGTCTTCGCCATAGAGACCATGCATAAGATCTGAAAGGTATTTGTGCTCACGATCTTTGTCGATCGCACCGGCAACAAGAGTGCGGATAGCCGGCGAATATCCTTCCGGATCGATTGCGTTAAGATATCGAGCAGCACTAGCCATAAACTGGCCCGAGAGGTCGACACGCTCCATATTTTCGATAAGAGCATCAATTTCATCGGGGCCACATTCACCGATGTGGTTTGCCAGGTATTCGTATGTTAACAGGCCGTCGGGATCACGGCGCAGGTTTTTAAGGTCTTGTTCAGTCATAATCTTGTCTGTTGATTTGGCAAAGATAATCACTTTTGCGTTAATAGACAAATTGGTGAAAAAGATATTGCCAATTATTTGTCGGCATTATCCGAGCAGATTTCAATCTGCTGTCTCACTGATTCTTCGTGTATGGTAGCTAAGATATTGCGAATAAATTCCTCCGACAAGTCGAGCGATACTGCATCATCGACACGACGCTGCATCAAATCGTTATAGCGATCGAGCTGAACGACAGGCATATTGTTATCGCGTTTGTAACGACCTATTTCGCGAGCTACTCTCATTCGCTTTGCCAATAACTCTAGGAGGTCAACGTCAATCTGGTCGATTTGACGGCGCAAATTGCCAAGCGACTCTGTAAATTGCGCACCGGTGTGCTTTCGAAGCGAGTGCAAAATTACAGCCAACTCGCTAGGTGTAACTTGCTGAAATGCATCGCTGAGCGCTAAATCGGGAGTTTGATGCGACTCGATAATCAGGCCATCGAAATTCATACCCAAAGCCTGCTGCGATAGAGGTGCAATAAGTTCGCGTTTGCCTCCGATATGACTCGGGTCGCATATTATAGGTAAATTGGGAATCCGACGACGCAGTTCGATCGGAATACGCCATTTCGGCGGATTACGATAGATATGCTTGCCATAAGCGCTAAAACCTCGATGTATCGCACCCAAACGGCGAATGCCTGCGCGATAAATACGTTCGAGTGCACCTATCCACAATTCTAAATCGGGGTTTACGGGATTCTTAACCAATACCGCAAGAGAGTCGCGACGCTCTTGTGGCAGAGCTGCTAAACGGTCGGCAATTTCTTGTACAGCAAAAGGATTTGCCGATGTGCGTGCTCCGACCCATATCACGTCGACTCCGGCCTCAACAGCATCATCGACATGTCGGGCAGTTGCAATTTCAACAGCCGTTAGGAGACCGGTTTCCTCTTTTGCACGCGCCAACCATTTAAGAGCCGGCGCACCGATGCCTTCAAAGCCCCCGGGCTTGGTGCGTGGTTTCCACACTCCGGCACGAAATACTTTTATACCGATTGCAGCAAGTTCGCGAGCGGTGTCAAGAACTTGAGCCTCGCTTTCGGCACTGCACGGTCCGGCGAGAATTATCGGTTTGTCGCCGAATAGCTCGGCAGGGAAAAGCGGCTGTAAGTTATCTAATGGCATGAAAATGCGGTTAAGAAAAACGATAATACAAAAATACGTTTTTTTGACGAAACGGCAAATCTGAAAGCAAAAAAAGGCGCGGAGAAACCTCCACGCCTTTAAACTTCATACTCTAATCTCCAAACTCTTATTTACGGATGAGTTCGCGGATTTTAGAGGGAATATCGATGTTGTTATTGTAGTTGCGGAATTTTTCAGCACCGACACCGATTGCAAATACGGGAACGGGGTTGCCCGAGTGGCCTGATGTAGTGAAGGCAAGGCCGGTTGCGTCGTTGAACATATTGAAAACTTCGACTGCAAAGGCATTAAAGTTTGCATAAAGAGTCTGCTGGTCAGCAGTGTTGCGAAGTTCGAATGTTTTGTTGAAGAGATCCTCAAGACGCGCTTCCTGTTCACCCGAGATTTTGATTTTGGTGAAGAAACCGAGGTTTTCAGCGAGATATTCGCGCATATCCTGCCATTTGTACACCATACGACTAGAAAGGACACCCTTGCAGTAAGCGCTGAACTGTTCTTTCGAAACACGCTGGTAGTCGATATTTGCAAGGCCACCCTTAGCGCCCTTAGGACCAATCATCGACATACCACCGGTATCGTGGTCGGCAGTAACGACGATAAGAGTTTCTTTGGGATGCTGGAGGTAGAAGTCGTAAGCTACTTTAAGTGCTTGGTTGAAGTTGATAATTTCCTTCAATGCAGCACCGCCGTCGTTTGCATGGAGAGCGTGGTCGATATTGCCACCTTCAACCATCATAAAGAAACGTTTTGGCGAAGTTTTTTTGAGGTGATCGAGGCAAGTTTCTGCAATCAATGGCAAGTTGAGGATGCCGGGGATTGAGTCGATAGTATAGCCGATATTGCCTTCGGGAGTACCTTCGGTGTTGAGAAGGAGTACACGGTCAGAATTGATGTTTTTGATTTCGTTAGGACCGCGAACAATCTGTACTTTTTCTTTTGCGAATTTATCGAGGAGGTCGTTGTCCTTAGCTCCGCGGAGAGCTGAGCCTGCAACGAATTCATAGCCCGAAGCAGCCATCTGAGAGCCGATTTCGTAGAACATCGAGCGGTTGGGTACGTGTGCGTAGAAAGCACCGGGGGTAGCATCATCGGGAGCGACCGATGTTGTAACGCCGATGCCGTAACCGAGCTTATCGAGGTCGGTTGCAACAGAGTAAACAGCAACGGTATCAGGGTTCATACCGAGCATATAGTTTTTAGTTTTGCTACCCGTAGAGAGTGCTGTACCTGCAGCGGCAGAATCGGTTACGTTTGATGATGCAGAGTAGGTTGCAGCCCAACCAACTACAGGAAATTGCATCATCAACAAAGGGCTATCGTTGTTGAGGATAGTACGATTGTATGTTTCAGCAGCCATAACAGGCCCCATGCCCATACCATCACCTATATAGTAGAAGATATACTTCGGTGCTTGAGCAGACGCAGTAGTAATAACACCTGCCACAGCGAGAGTTGAAAGGATTTTACGTAGTTTCATATTTGTTGTTTTAAGGATTAGTGATGTCAAGAGTCAAAATACCATCTATAACACGACGGTCGTTAGATAGACGTGGTATTTTACGTTGTCCGCCTAATTTTCCGGTTGAAGCGAGCCATCGATCGAATAGACCGGTCGGTGCTTCGGTGAGTTCTAGTCGGGCTAAAAATATATTTCCGTTTCGTTTTGCTTGATAGTCAGAATTAACGGTACATAGCTCCTTATCGAGAATATCGGCAAAGGCTTCGTTTCCGCAAGCGGGCGGCACAGCCCATTCGATGAGCCATTGATGATGGCCTTTATCGCCACACGATGCGTAGACAGGAGCAGCGGTGTAATTTGTGGCTGCAGCTCCGGTAGCCTTGCACGCAGCAGCGAGTGCAGCATCGGCATTCCAGACCATCAATTCTTCGCCAAAAGCGTTGATAAAGCTATTTGTACGACCGGCGATGGTGATACGGAGTGGCTCTACGCTTTCTATTTTCACAGTATCGCCAATTATATAGCGCCACAAGCCGCTACACGAGGTTACAACGAGTGCATATGTTTCGTCCTTACGCACTTTCCAAGCCGGGATGACTTCGGCATCGGGTTTCCCAAAGTCTTGAATCGGTATAAACTCATAGAAGATACCGGCATCGAGCAAGAGACGCATAGCTTGAATATCTTTGCAATCTTGGACTGCGAAGAAACCTTCAGATGCGTTATAATTCTCAAGATAACGCATTTTCGATGGGTCTGTAATGGCTCTATATTGCTCTCGGTATGGACTGAAAGCAATGCCCCCGTGAAAGAATACTTCGAGGTTGGGCCAAACGTCGTGAATCGACGAAGCCCCTGCCATGTCCATAACAGTGCGGAGAACTGTCATAAACCACGACGGCACTCCCGAAATATTAGTAATATCCTCTTTGAGAGCCGCTTCGGCAAGAGCCGGCAATTTGGTATTCCAATCTGCCATCAGAGCTATATCTTTACCGGGAACGCGCAAAAGATTGACCACCGGATTAATGCGATCGATAAGGCTTGCAGAGAGGTCGCCGACACAAACTCCGGGAGGGACATCTCCCAACTCATTGGCAAAACTACCTCCAAGAATTAAACACTTACCTCCGAATAATCGGCTTTCGGGATATTGTGCAAGATATGCAGATACGGCTTCGATGCTACCACGATAGTGATTGTGCTTAAGTGCATCGCCGGTAATAGGGATGTACTTACTCTTACCACCCGATGTACCCGACGACTGAGCAAACCGACGACAAGTACCACGCCAGAGGATATTCTTCTCGCCTCGTACCATACGCATCACGTCTGCCCGGATATCTTCGTACTGCACCAACGGCACCTTTGAAGCAAAGTCCTCGTAGCTTTTAAAGTCTCCAAAACCATAACGTTCACCGACAAGAGTATGACGCGCATGAGCAACGAGTTTTGAAAGCACTCGGCGCTGCACGGCCTCAGTAGCAACAGGGTCGACCAACATCGACATCTGATGCGTATATCGAGCGAAGAATGGGCGTAAGAGAGGTGTAAAATTAATCATTAGACGTCAATCGCGTTGTCGAGTTCGTCGAGCACTTTGGCAAGGTCTGCTTCGGTACGTGTAAGTTTGCTACGGCACTCTGCCAAGAGGGTTGCTGCACGCTTTGTGCGTTCTGCGAGAGTGTCGACATCGCAACGGTCGGAGCGAAGTTCCGACAATATCTTTTCAAGCTCTTCGAGAGCCTGATTATATGTTAGATTCGAGTCTTTCTTAGCCATTACGGTCTGATACGATAGAGCTCACGGCAACGCCTTGAGCAAAGGTTGTAACAATCTCGGCACCGTCAGGGAGTGCGTCGCCATTAGTGACGGCACGTCCGTTCCAGCGCGTTATAGAATAGCCTCGTCGGAGAGTCGACTCCGGAGAGAGGACTTCAAGCACCTCGCTAAGAGCGTCGAGACGAGCACGACAATGGCTGAGGTTATTTCTTACGGCATCGGCAAGGGCGCGAGCGGTAGCCGACGACAAGCGTTGACGATGGCGCTCGACGACATTGTGCACCAAAGCCGGGAGTGTGCCTTGATAGTATGCTAATTGTTGACGATGACCGGCAATACGAGCATTGACTGTCTGCATTATCTCGAGACCGAGCCCTCTAACGGCGCCAAGCGCATCTGCCATCTTGCCGATAAGCAATTCGGCGGCAGCTGTCGGGGTCTTTACACGAGTATTCGCAACGAAGTCGAGGACGGTAGTATCGCGCTCGTGGCCGATACCCACAACTACCGGCAAGGGGAATTGCGCAACGTTAAATGCCAAATCGTAGTCGTCGAACGATGCCAAGTCGCTCACAGCTCCACCGCCACGGATAATTACGACACAGTCAAAATCATCGACGCGCTCCATAATTGCTTCGAGGGCCGCAATGACACTTGCCGATGTGTTTTCGCCTTGGAGCGAAGCGGTAAAAAGCGTCGTATCGAAGCGAAGCATATACGGATTGGTATGCAAGTGCTTGACAAAGTCGCCATAACCGGCGGCGCCAACGGCTGAAATCACGGCAATTCGATTGGGAGTCGAGCTCCACGGCATCGAACGATTGACATCGTAGACGCCATCTGCTTGCAGACGCGCAATAATTTCGTTACGACGACGAACGAGGTCGCCAACGGTATAGTCGGGGTCAATATCTTTGATTACAAGCGAAAGCCCGTATACGGCATGATAGGTAACCGATACAAGCGCCATAATTTTCATATCTGAACGGAGTCGACTTCCGGTCGCCACCAAAAATTCGGCACCAATACGCGCAAAAGTCGTTGCCCATATCACGGCACGACATTTAGCAAGAGGCGCTCCCGTATCTGGGTCTTTCTGAATCAACTCCATATAGCAGTGCCCTCCGGTCGAACGCAAATCTGATGTTTCGGCAGTTACCCACACATCGTTAAGCCCCGACATAGCGGCAATTGCACGCGTAAGTCGGCGGTTCAGTTCGGCGAGGGTAATGGCACTGCGAGGCGATTTCATCGTGTAACGTCTACAAATTTCTTACCATCGTATCGCATAATTATCGAGGGCGACATCAAATCGACACCATCAGGGCGATCGGCTACTACATAATACCCCGTAGTGGTATTCAAAAATACGAACTCACCGCGTTCGGCATCGAAATCGATGGTATAAAAAATCATATCGGGCTCTGTAGCCGTTTTTGCTACTGTTTTTTTATCCTTTGAGATAAACGACTTGTAAGTCGGCATATCCGGCTGCGTCTTTGCCAAAGTCCAATCTGATTTGTAGAAACGAATCGAGCTATCGGGGACCGGAGTCTTCACCGTCTCGATTACGGCTATGAGGGTATCTGACTTCACTTTGACGAGAGCTATCTGCATAGCCGATGATGCGCTCGTCTCGACCACGAGCAACTGAGGCTCATTTCTAACGATTTTAGAGCGTCCGTTGAGGGTGTTTGTCGAAGTGGTAGCCATTCCGATATTGAAGTAGTCAAGCATATCGAGACGCGTGTTGCGGTCAAGCAATAGCATCTGGCGAAGCGGCGCATCGACAAAAAAGTCGGCTGCCGTGCGAGCCTCCATCGACAAGGGCAGAAGTGCCATCAAAAATACTATGACGTGCAACACTCTCTTCATATCCACCTATTTCTTGGGCTTACGGTCGGATTTGCGGTCGAACTTACGGTCGGCAGCGCGCTTTTCGCCACGTTTTTCGCCCTTTTTATCGGCTTTATACTCACCTTTACCACGCGATTTACGCTCCGAAGCTGCTGCATAGTTGCGTTCCGGGTCGGCAATTTCGCTATATACACGTTTGCCAAAGAATTCAAGACCTTTGAGGGCACTTACTACGCGCGATGCATCGCCTTTCTTGACGTCGAAAAGCGAGTAGCCTGGCAACAAGTCGATACGTCCAACTTCTACGCGAGCACCTCCTACGTTTTTGTTGAGCAAGTCGATGAGATTTCCGGCGAAGAAGCCATCACCCTTGCCGACATTGACATAGATACGTGCCATACCACGTTCGGCAGTACGACGGTCTTTTTCTTTGTCGGTACGAGGTTTGCTAATTTCGCGGTCTTTCTTTTCTTTACGCGGCTTATCTTCCACGTAGTCGATATTTGGAGCGTCTTTATAGTAGTCGAGAAGACGATTGAATTCGAGCGACAAAACTCGCTTGAGAAGGTCCTCGGTCGAGAGCCACGACAGCTTTTTAAGTACTCCGGGAAGATAGTGATTAATTTCGTCTTCGTTCACTTCGACGCGTTCGAGTCGGTCGGCGAGGTTGTAGAGCTGTTTTTCGATGATGTGCTTAGGCGATGGCACTTCTTTACGCTCGAATTTCTTGCCGATGATGCGTTCGATTTCGCGCATCTTGCTCTTTTCTCGCGAGTGAATTACGGCAACCGATACGCCTGTCTTTCCGGCGCGACCTGTACGACCCGAACGATGGGTGTAGACGGCGGCATCTTCGGGCAGACCGTAGTTGATAACGTGGGTGAGATCATCGACGTCGAGACCTCGGGCAGCTACGTCGGTAGCCACAAGGAGCGAGATTACACCATCGCGGAATTTCTTCATCACAATGTCGCGTTGCTGCTGCGAGAGGTCGCCATGGAGCGAGTCGGCATTATATCCGTCCTGGATAAGATTGTCGGCAATCTCCTGAGTATCGCGACGAGTGCGACAGAAGATAATAGCGTAGATATTGGGGTTATTATCGGCGATACGTTTGAGTGCGAGGTATTTATCGCGCGCATTCACCATATAGTAGACGTGATGTACGTTCTTGGCGCCTTCATTACGAGTACCTACGACGATTTCTTCGGGATTGTTCATAAATCGCTTGGCGATTTTTGCAACTTCGGTAGGCATCGTAGCCGAGAACAAGAGCATCTTGCGCTCGTCGGGTACATGGGTGAGGATATCGTTTATCGAATCGACAAATCCCATATTGAGCATTTCGTCGGCTTCGTCGAGTACCACGGTATTGACATGGTCAAGCACCACTACACCACGGTTGATAAGGTCGATAAGGCGACCGGGGGTAGCGATGATAATCTGTACACCGCGGCGGAGTGCGCGAATTTGGCTTTCGATACTGCTACCTCCATATACGGGTAGCACCTCAAGCTCGGGGATATACTTCGAGAAATCGGCGAGGTCGCCGGCAATCTGCAAGCAGAGTTCGCGGGTGGGCGAAAGGATTAATGCTTGCGGTGCATGGAGAGATATGTCGACACGCTGGATAACTGGCAAGCCAAATGCGGCAGTTTTACCGGTACCGGTCTGGGCGAGAGCCACAAGGTCGTGGTCGCCGTTAAGGAGAACGGGTATCACCTTCTCCTGCACAGGCATAGGGTTTTCGAAGCCTAATTCGGTAATACCGCGTAGCAGCTCGTCGTTTACGCCTAATTCTTGAAATGTAGTCATTCTATCTGATTATATTAACACACAAAGGTACGAAAAATCAGCGAATGAACAAAGGCTCACAACAATAGCTTCACAAAAGTTTTATATTATTACGTCCGGGAGCGAGTATTCGGCTCTTATTCATTGAGTCGGAAAACACGCAAGCCGAGCCATTGACGATTCTTCGACATAAAATCGGCAAGTGGGCGAGTGGTAATTTCCACTTTTCCATTTTTCGACGATGCGTGAAGAAGATAAGGTTCTGCTGTAGCCGACTCTTTCACCACCATACCTACATGGGTTACGTCGAGATCCTTAAGATTTGACACTAAGGCTACTACATCGCCATTATGGAAATATGCTTTCACCTCTTTATTGCCCAAATCCATTGTCTTGATATATGGGAAGAGGTGCTGACGATAGCCATTTTCAACGTTGCGGATTTTTTCAAAGTTTGCAGAATCGGCAAGTGCAACATAGCTATCGCGATGACGCGACATAAAGTTGATAGTACGACGGATTTCGGTATAGCGGGGGAAGTCGCGAGTAACGTCGGTGAAGTTGCCTCGATGTTTGTTGTCTACCGCCCAATCGCAGATGTAATGAAGACGCGATGCATAGCCGTCGACTTCACCTCCACGGTAGCGAAGTCGGCGAAGATTATACACGAAGTCGCGCCACGATGTACGGTTTTCTCCGATTGTAAATGCCAGAGCCATCGAAGTCTCGACAAATGTAGTACAGTCGAGCGAATCTAGGTTAACGGTGAGCATTTCGGGGGCGCCTTCTAGTGTATGCGCTCCATAAGGCGTGCCGATGAAACTGCGACCAAAGAATGCAACTCGTTCTTCGGGATTACGAAAATCTATCTCGGCAGCTTTATTGAGAAGGTCAGTGATAACAATTGTGTCGTTAGCTTCATTGTAGAATCGCACCTCGGTTTGGGCAGTTACACCAAATGCGAGCGACATAAAACATATAATTACAGCAAAAATCTTCATATCGAACTGATTGTAAGCGCTTAATCTAAGCGGATGCGCGACATTGACGGCCGGGCGCAAACCTTTTGTTTGAAATTGACTGCGAAGTTACGAAAAATCTTGCAATTCATCTTTTTACACAATGTGAAAAAGTATTACCTTTGCAGTCTCAAATCGAAAATGAATGAAGTTTAAAGGTTTTTTTCTTGCTGCTCTAGCGGCGGCGGCGTATGGTACAAACCCGCTTTTTGCTCTCAATCTATATAGTAGCGGCATGAACGCTAATTCTGTGTTGATTTTTCGCTATCTCCTCGGGCTTCCTCTACTTGCCGCAATGCTTCTTCTCCGCGGACACTCATTAGCTCTAAGCCGCAAGGAAGTTGTGCCAGTTGCTGTGCTGGGCTCTCTTATGGCTTTTTCCTCGCTCGGACTTTTTGAGAGCTATAACTATATGAATTCAGGCATTGCATCTACCCTACTCTTTGTATATCCGATTATGGTGGCGATGTTGATGGTATTCTTCTTCCACGAACGCTTTAAAACATCGACCGGAGTATGCCTCGCTGTGATGGCTGCCGGCTTGTTATTGCTTCTGCGCAACGAAGGTGGCTTGTCGTTAAGTATCACCGGGTTCCTTCTCGTCATGCTATCATCACTAACTTATGCTCTATATATCGTGATGGTTAACGTGTCTAAAACTGTGAAGTCCATCCCGACCCTCAAGTTGCTATTCTACGTCCTACTTTTCGGTAGCGCCGTATTCCTATTTGCCATTTCACTCGGCAACCCATTGGTACTACCCGGCGGATGGACCGATTGGGGTAACTTAATAGCACTAGCAATAATACCGACTGTAATCTCTCTTGCTTGTACAACTAAAGCAATCCAAATTGTCGGACCGACCACTACGGCCATTTTCGGCGCACTCGAACCCGTAACCGCCGTCATTCTCAGCGTTGTTGCTCTCGGTCAATCTATCTCTGGCCGTGAAATTGTAGGTGCTGCTCTTATTGTCATCGCCACTACTCTAGTTGTTGTGGGAGATAAAGTAGAAACAGCGATACTACACGTCCGTAAAATGTTCCCTCGACGCAAGTAATTCGCCGTTATTTTTTAGCCCCTCTCTGACTATTTTTGCTTTTGCCGGACCGACGATGGCAGCGATGTCATTGAGCGAGGCTTCGCGGATGCGTTTCACGCTCTTAAAGTGAGTAAGTAGGGCTTCTACAGTCTTCGATCCGATACCTTTAATGCCGTCAAGTTCGCTCACTAAAGCACTTTTGCTACGTCGATTACGATGATGGGTAATGCCAAAGCGGTGAGCTTCATCTCGCAAGTGTTGTACTACACGCAAAGTCTCTGAGTTTTTGTCTATATAAAGGGGAACGGAGTCGCCGGGAAAGTAGATTTCTTCAAGTCGCTTGGCAATACCTACCACGGCAATTGTGCCGCGCAAGCCCATCTCCTCAAGAGCCTCAACAGCCGAACTTAGCTGACCTTTTCCACCATCGACCACGATCAACTGTGGCAATTCCTGTCCTTCTTCCATCAGACGTGTATAGCGGCGAGTAAGCACCTCTTTCATCGATGCAAAGTCATCGGGGCCTTCGACTGTCTTGATATTGAAATGACGATAGTCGCGTTTCGATGGTTTGCCGTCGCGGAATACCACGCACGAAGCTACCGGATTGGTGCCTTGAATGTTAGAGTTGTCGAAGCACTCGATGTGGTGAGGCAATTCCGACAAGTGGAAGTCGGATTTGATGCGTTCAAGCAGTCGAGAAGTTCGTTCTTCGGGATTATGACGCTCGAGGTGCTTTAGGTCGTCGATACGATTCTGACGCGCATTTTTCTCCGATACCTCAAGTAGCTTTGCTTTATCGCCGCGACGAGGTATGGTAAACGATACGCCACTCATCTCGACTTCGGGCGCTTCTGCAACAACGATTTCATCGTATGCAACGTCGAGAGCCTGACGAATTTCCTCCATGGCATAGCCTAGAATCTGAGCTTTCGACTCTTCGAGCGAACGCTTGTAGCGGAGAGTGATGCTTCGCACCACGGCGCCACGACGCACATGCATATAGTTGACATAGACATCAGCCGAACCATCGTCGTCAAATCCAAATACATCGACATCGCCGACTGTTTGACTCACAATGACGCTCTTCGATCGGTAGTTTTCTATAAGACGGTATGAGTTTTTAAGTTCTTGAGCCTCTTCGAAGCGCAACTCCGAAGCAAGGCGTTCCATTTCACTTCGCAAATACGTCATCAACTCCTGCGTTTCACCACGAAGAATCTGGCGAATTCGGTCGATATATCCGGCGTATGTTTTCTCATCAATTTCACCGGTACAGCAGCCGCGGCATTTCTTGATATGATACTGCAAACACAGTCTCCCTCGCCCTTTTTTGATATATTCGGGGGTAAGCGGTGTGCGACATGTTCGGATCGGAAATAAGTCGCCGATAAGGTCAAGCACCGTACGGGCAACCGCAGTGTTGGTATACGGACCGTAGTACTTCGAGCCATCACGCACGTGCTGACGGGTTAGAAATACTCGCGGATACATCTCGTTTGTTACAACTATCCACGGGTATGATTTATCGTCTTTCAGAAGTACATTATAGCGCGGTTTGTACTCCTTAATCATAGAGTTTTCGAGGTTGAGAGCATCTTGCTCTGTCGGCACTACGATATACTTCATATCTGCAATATTTCGCACTAATATATTGGTGCGAAGCACATCGTGAGTGCGTGTGAAGTACGACGATACACGCCGTTTGAGGTTCTTTGCTTTACCGACGTAAATCACAGTCCCGGCGGAGTCGAAGTACATATATACACCTGGGGTGTCGGGGAGAATTGATATTTTCTCCTTAAATTCGGGCGATGTATCGTAGATGCTCATCCAAATAATCCTAAGTCGTCGTTGGCTCGAGTTTCTCCTAGATGTTCATAGGCAAGCGTGGTCACTTCACGACCTCGCGGAGTGCGCTTGATAAAGCCCTCCTTAATGAGGAACGGCTCATACACTTCTTCTATCGTACCGGGGTCTTCACCTAGCGCAGTAGCAATGGTTGAAAGCCCCACCGGGCCGCCCTTAAATTTGCGGATAATAGTACCTAGAATTTTGTTGTCGATTTCATCGAGTCCGTAGCGGTCGATATTTAGAGCCTCAAGGGCATAGCGAGCTATGTTCAGGTCGATTTCTCCAGAACCCTTCACTTGCGCAAAATCGCGCACTCGGCGCAAAAGAGCGTTTGCAATACGAGGGGTCCCTCGGCTGCGCATCGCTATCTCAGCAGCAGCTTCCGATGTACAAGGCACACGTAGCAAGGCTGCTGAGCGAAGTACGATACGCTCCAACACAGCATGGTCGTAGTACTCCAAGTGGCATTTGATGCCGAAGCGGGCTCGGAGAGGCGAGGTTAGCAGACCGCTACGAGTCGTAGCACCGACAAGGGTAAACGGATTGAGAGTTAGCTGCACACTGCGAGCTCCGGGACCTTTGTCTATCATAATATCGATGCGATAGTCTTCCATCGCCGAGTAAAGATACTCCTCGACTACAGGACTGAGACGATGGATTTCATCGATAAACAACACATCATTCTCTTCAAGCGATGTAAGGATACCGGCGAGGTCGCCGGGCTTGTCGAGCACCGGACCGGACGTAATTTTGATGCCTACGCCAAGCTCATTCGCTACAATGCCTGCAAGAGTGGTCTTTCCCAATCCGGGAGGGCCGAAAAGGAGTATATGGTCAAGGGCTTCGGAGCGCATCTTAGCGGCTTTTGTAAAGACTCGAAGGTTTTCGATAATCTTTTCTTGTCCGTTGAACGACTCAAAACGACCCGGACGTAGAGCTTTTTCGAAGTCGGCTTCCGAACCACCGACTGCTTGTTGGCGAATGTCAAAATCTTCCTGATCCATCAGTTTTTATAAGGTGTTGAGGAGGTAGAGTTAATCTTTTCTATAAGTTTGGCATACACCATATCGGGACGAATACCTGCGAGACACATATAATCGCCGCGATAGCACGGTTTGTTGCCAAATACCGAGCACGGGCGGCACGGTAGCGGTAATTGGATTGTATCAGATTCGCTTTGATGCCAACCCTTGAAGCCACAATAAGTATGCGTTGCACCCCATATACTTATCGTTGGAGTACCAGAAATGGCACTTAAGTGCATATTGGCGGAGTCCATACTCAACATCACGTCGAGGTGATTGAGCAATGCCAATTCTGCCTTGAAGCCGTACTTTTTTCCTGCCAACGAAGTGGCACAAGCATACTTTGCCACCCAACGGTCGAGGATTTCGCACTCTTTAGCACCTCCGCCGAAGAGGAATACGCGAACACGGACACCACTATCGGCATCGGCTTGGAAGTGAGCTACGACTTCCTCCATCAATTCGGGCGGATACACCTTACCGGCGTGTGCCGCAAAAGGCGCAATGCCTATCCAACGTTCACCATCTGGCTTAGGTGCGGTAATAGCTGCATAGAGGTCGTCGGCAGCTGTCGAACGACCCTGAAAAAGACCGTTAAAATTCGTAGTAAGAGGTAATCCGGCTTTGTAGAACGCTTCGCGATAACGAGCGCGCTGCGATATCAGCGGTAGCATCACCTTGTCGTTCTTGCGAGTAAGGGCGCGACGCTTGGCTCGCGGCTTGAACAGGCGCACCGAGCGCACGCCTTTTAGACGTAAGAAAAATGCCAAAATACGCGTACGCAACACATTATGCAAGTCGACATACTTATCGGGATGATAAGTTGACATCAACTCCGACGCCAAACGGCGAATGCCGCCAATACCTTTGTAATTCTCCCTTACATCGACTCCTACGAGAGTAAGATTCTCGGGTGGGGCGATGAAAATCGCCGTCATAAACGGACGGGTTACAAATACAAAGTGTGTGTCGGGATAGCAACGGCAGGCACTGTAAACCGCGGGTATGGTCATAGCAACATCGCCCAATGCTGAAAATCGTGTAATCAGCACTGTGCGACTGTAAGTCTTTGCTATTTTGATATTATTTTGCGCCGCCATAGAGCACCGGATTGGTGTCTGCGTCGTTATACATCTTCATTTGGCGGTACACCTTCATATATTTGCGACCGGCTGCAATATCATCGAGCAGGGCGTCAATAGCTGAGGTGAGGTCGACACGCTGCTCTTCAAGAACGGCGAGCTTGGCGGCACAACGGGCCTTGTGCTCCTCCGATGCATCGGTGCGAGCAACTTCTGCTGCCATATGGTAGATTTTGAGAGCGAGAATCGACAGACGGTCGAGAGCCCACGCCGGGCTTTCGGTGTTGATAGTCGCATTTTCGAGCACTTTTACGTCGGCATATACCTGACGGAAGTATGAGTCGAGTTCTTCGACCATATCGGTGCGGTCTTGATTCGAACGGTCGATTCGACGTTTGAGAGCCAAAGCAGCAACGGGGTCAATTTCCGGATCTCGGATAATATCTTCAAGATGCCATTGAACAGCATCGATATGGTTTTTTGCATATAGAACACCCTCGATAGATTCGGGGGCATAAGAGTTACGAGATTGAGCATCTACATCGTCGTCGATATGATAATCGGCTACCGACTGCTCAAAAATCTTATAGCTTTTCTCTGCGAAATTCATAGCGGAGTATATAATATGGTTTCTAAATACAAAAATAACAACAATAAACGACATCTACAAATCGCTCCGAAAAATTAATTGCCGTTTCGTGTCTGAACGCTAGTCATAATTATTATAGCGCACCAAAACCACAATTTGCATAATTGGGCGATTTTTACTAACTTTGCGCACTCAAACTGCAACCAAGCAAATAATTATAACGAAATATAAGCTCCCAAAATGGCAACTACAGCAGATTTTAAGAACGGTATGTGCCTCGATATCGACGGCAACTACTACTTTATCAAAGAATTCCTGCACGTTAAGCCCGGCAAAGGCCCCGCTTTCGTTCGCACTAAGCTCCGCAACGTTAAGACCGGTCGTATCATCGACAAGACTTGGAACTCAGGCGTAAAGGTTGACGAAGTTCGCATCGAACGTCGTCCCTACCAGTTCCTCTACAAAGACGACATGGGCTACAACTTCATGCACACCGAAACATTCGAACAGGTTGCCATCCCCGGCGAAAGCATCGAAGGCGTTGAATTCCTCAAAGAAGGCGATATCTGCGAAGCTATGGTACACGCTGCTTCTGAAACTATCCTCACTTGCGAAATGCCAACTAGCGTTGTACTCGAAATCACCTACACCGAACCCGGCATCAAGGGTGATACCGCTACAAACACTCTCAAACCCGCTACCGTTGAAACTGGTGCCGAAATCCGCGTGCCCCTCTTCATCAACACCGGCGACAAAGTTCGCGTTGACACTCGCGACGGTTCTTACGTAGAGCGTATCAAGGCTTAAGACCTTTCTTACACCCTATTATATACCGATAGGCATCCTTTTTATGAGGGTGCCTATTATTTTTTTGTCGGGACTTGTAATTATTTGCAATTTCGTGCGTCTTATATACAAAACACATCTAAAATTTACGAATCTATAATGATTATTTCCCTACAAAAAGTAAATAAAACGTATCCGGGCATTGTGCCTCTACACGTTCTAAAAGACATCGACCTCACCATTGAGCGAGGTGAGTTGGTGTCGATTATGGGCGCATCCGGATCGGGCAAATCGACTTTGCTTAATATCCTCGGCATCCTCGACAATTATGATAGCGGCGAATATATCCTCGACGGCATCGCTATCCGTGATTTGAGCGAAAACCGTGCAGCCGAGTTACGAAACCGATTGATTGGATTCGTTTTTCAGTCGTTCAACCTCATCAACTATAAGACAGCTCTCGAAAATGTGGCACTTCCGCTTTACTACCAAGGCGTAAGCCGTAAGAAACGCAATGCACTTGCAATGGAGCAACTCGAGCGTATGGGGCTTGCCGACCGCGCTCATCACCTACCCGGCGAGTTATCGGGAGGTCAGAAGCAACGAGTTGCCATCGCTCGAGCTTTAGTTACAAAACCATCGATTATTCTTGCCGACGAACCTACCGGAGCTCTCGACTCGCAAACTTCAAAAGAAGTGATGGAGGTTTTTCGCCGCCTTAACGACGAAGGTATGACTATCATCATCGTCACTCACGACCCCGGTGTCGGTGCTGCCACAAACCGCATCATCCGCATAGTCGACGGTCAAATTGTTGCTGAATAATGATTGACCTCCTACACGAAACGGCGCAAACGCTGCGCAACAACAAACTGCGCACAGCTCTCACAGGCCTTTCTGTCGCTTGGGGCATATTTATGCTCATCATCTTGCTCGGTGCTGCTCGCGGTGTAACCAACGCAGTCAGTAAGAATATGTCCAGCGTCTCAAACAACTCCATCGAAGTCTACGGTGGCTTTACCACCAAAGCATATCGCGGCTATAAAGAAGGTCGTAATATCGAGCTTCGCAGCGGCGACATCGAGCCCATTCAAAAAGATAATCCCAAAGTAAGCGATGTACTTGCTTTTGCCTCGGTCGATACTGCACGAATCAGCAACGAACGCGGTGCGCTCGACCGCGGTTTTACAGCCGTCTACGAAAGAGCAATTGACAACTACAACCTCACTATGGTTGCAGGGCGATTTATCAACGGTCGCGACATTGCCGAGTGCCGTCGCGTGCTGGTGCTTTGCGACAAAGATGCTCGCTATCTTTTCGATAGTGAGGAAAATGCCATAGGAAAGACTGTACGATGTATGGGGCTTGCATGGACTGTTGTAGGAGTCTACACACACCAATGGCGAAGCGGCTCGTCCTATGCGCCTTACACCACATACAAGGCTCTTACCGGCAATAACGACAACGCGTATCGTCTTACGGCATTTGTCGACGATATAAATAATGAAGCCGAGGGCGATGAAGTAGAACAAGGCATCCGTAGTACACTCTCGGCCCGACATCAATTCAGCCCCGACGACCGAACCGCTCTTTGGATAAATAACAACTTCAAATGGCTGTTTGCCTCACAAACCTCAACAATGCTGCTAAACTTGGCAGTATGGTTAATCGGCATCTTCACACTCTTGACAGGTATTGTAGGTGTGAGCAATATTATGTTTGTATCAGTGCGCGAGCGCACTCACGAAATCGGCATTCGCCGTGCCATTGGAGCCAAACCCCGCTCGATACTCATTCAGATTCTCACCGAGAGCATAGCGATAACCGGTCTTTTCGGCTACATTGGCATTGTGCTCGGAATGGCTATCCTACAAGTTCTTGACGCTGTACTAAAAGATGCCAATGGTTTCTCGAATCCGACCGTCGATATTTCTATTGCCATCAAAGTGACTATTGCACTTATCATAGCCGGAGCGTTCGCCGGACTATTCCCGGCATTGAAAGCAATTAAAGTTAAACCCGTAGAAGCACTTCGCGACGAATGAGACCCGGTATTTTCGACATAGAGAATTGGCGCGAAATTGGCGCAACTCTCGCGAAAAATAAAACTCGCACATTCCTCACAGCCTTCGGCATCTTTTGGGGCACGACAATGTTAGCTCTCCTTTGGGGCGGATCTAATGGCTTTGAAGGTATTATGCGTCGCAACTTTTCAGGCGTTGCCACTAATCTTGGCGTTCTCTTTTCGGAGCAGCGCTCCATATCCTACAAAGGTTTTAACAAAGGCACACGTTGGTCGATGACAAACGAAGATATCGACGCCATACTTCAAGTAGCTCCGGCTATCGAATATAGCTCGGCAATATGCTCGCAATATGTATATGGGTCCTATGAGTCCAAGACGACTGCCGGTTCTGTTATCGGGGTCGAAGACGACTACTCGAAGATTATGACCATCAATATTATTGATGGTCGATTTCTGAACGCGTCCGATATGGCAGACGGGCGTAAAGCAGTAGCGATTGGCAAGAATCGAGCTGCCGAACTTTTCGGCGACGAGTCTCCCATAGGCAAATATGTAAAAATCTACGGTATCTACTTCCAATGCGTAGGTGTCGTAGCACAAATTGGTGATGCTTCCATCGGCGGACGTCTCGAAGAATCTTTCATTGTGCCTATGCGCACTTTTCAAAATACGATAAAGCATAGTAATAATATCGACTTTTTAGTATACACAGCTCCACAAGGTAGCTCGCCAATGGATAACGAAGATGCTATCCGTCGCGTGCTCAGTCTTCGCCACTATATTCACCCCGACGATAAAAATGCAGTTTCTTTTTGGGATGTTACCGAGCAGTTCAAAGCGATGGATACTGTCTTTATCGGCATTTCAATCTTGGCTCTTTTTGTCGGCTTGGGCTCGCTTTTAGCAGGTGTTATAGGTGTCGGAAATATTATGTGGATTGTCGTAAAAGAACGCACGCACGAGTTCGGAATCCGGCGCGCAATTGGTGCGAAACCATCCGATATCACCATCCAAGTACTCTCTGAAAGTATTCTATTGACACTCGTTGCCGGCGCTGCCGGTGTATCTTTTGCCACAATAGTTCTTGGTATCTTAGACCAAGCCACTATCGACCCGCTTCTTGGAAAAGCCGGCTTTTGCCTTCCTTTCTCCGCTGCTATCGGCATTGTGGTTACATTCTTCATTCTTGGCACTGCGGCAGGTACTCTTCCGGCTATAAAAGCTATGAGCATCAGACCCATCGAAGCTATTCGTGATAAATAATAAAATCTACATAAACTATGAAAAAAGTTTTCCGTATTTTTCTCTGGACGCTGCTTGGCGTCGTATTTATCGGCACTTTCGTTTTCCTCTATCTCAACTCGAAAGAAGAGGTTATACGATATGAAAACATGATTCCCGAACGTGCCACTATTAAACGTTCGACTGTACTCACCGGCAAAATCGAGCCGCGTGATGAGATTGCTATCAAGCCACAAATTTCTGGTATCATCAGCGAAATCAATGTCGAAGCTGGCGATTTAATCAAAGAAGGCGACGTAATCGCGCGAATCAAAGTAATTCCCGACGCTTCGCAGCTTTCGGCGGCTCAAAGTCGTGTGAATACTGCTGAAATCGACTGTGCGGATGCAAAGGTTAAATTCGACCGCGATAAAGCTCTATACGAAAAGAAAGTAATCTCGCGTGAAGAGTACGAAACTGCAGAAAAGACGTACCTCAAAGCTCTGGAAGAACTCTCGGCGGCTAAAGATGCATATGCAATTGTTCGCGAAGGCGTTTCACAGTACAACGCCAAGGAAAGCAATACTTTGGTGCGTGCAACCATCACCGGACTCGTACTCGACGTACCTGTCAAAGTCGGCTCGTCGGTAATTCAAGCCAACACGATGAACGACGGTACTACCGTTGCCACCATTGCAGACATGAATAACCTCATTTTCCGTGGTAACGTTGATGAAACCGAAGTCGGTCAGCTCTGTATCGGCATGCCAATGGACATCACTATCGGTGCTATGCCCGACTTGAACCCCACAGCCACCATCGAGTATATTTCGCCAAAGGGTACCGATAACAATGGGGCAAACACATTCGAGATTAAAGCAGCACTTGAAGTTGATAACTCAGAAGGTCTTCGCGCCGGTTATAGTGCCAACGCATCAGTGATTCTCGCCAAAGCAGAAAACGTGCTCTCCGTTCCCGAGTCGGTAGTCGTTTTCTCCGGCGACAGCACCTACGTTTACATTCGCAATGCTGCCGACACCCTTCAATACGATTACCAAAAGTTTGAAGCAGGTATCAGCGACGGCATCAGAATCGAAGTGAAAGAAGGTATTGACAGTACAGCCATCCTTCGTGGTAAAAAATTGTAAGACGCTATGAAAAAGATTTTTGCAATTATCGCCACGGCACTTTTATGCTACACTTCCGCATCGGCTCAATGGAGCCTCGAGCAGTGTGTCGACTATGCTATCGCTAATAATATCGACGTACAACAGAGTTTTATCTCTGCTCAAGAAGGCGAAATCGACGTCTCCGATGCCAAGGACGCTTTTTTACCAAACCTAAGCGGCTATGCCAATCAGAGTTTCAATTTCGGCCGTGGTCTGACTGCCGATAACACCTACGCCAACCGCAATACTTCGTCGTTCTCTGTCGGTGCTCAATTTTCGCTGCCAATCTTTCAAGGTCTACGTGCAATACGTCGGCTCGACTATTCGCGAACCGCATTACGCGCCCTTCTCGAGCGCTCCGAAGAGGCGAAAGACAATGTAAGTCTCAACGTTATGACTCAGTATCTCCAAGCCCTATACGCCGGTGAGATGCTGCAAGTGGCTCGCATCAATCTCAGCAGCTCGCAAAACGAACTTGCTCGCCGCCAAGCACTCCTTGATGCCGGAAAAATTGCCGAACTCGACATCTACGAAGCTTCGGCTCAAGTGGCTCAAGACGAACTAAGCGTTGTCAATGCCGAAAACGACAGTATTATAGCGCTACTTGACCTTGCTCAGATGCTCAACCTGCCATCTACCGAAGGTTTCTCCATTCTCCCTCTTCCCGACGGCAAAATGCCAATTCTAAACCCCGGCGACGTATTTGCCAACGCAATGCGAAACAATCATTCAATCCGCGCCGGGCGCATCGAAGAAGAAGCGGCTCAGAAGAATATCAGTCTCGCAAAAGCTGCCTATATTCCTTCGTTGTCATTCAGTGCTGGTGTAGGTACAAACTACTACAAGACCTCCGGATTCGATAACGAATCTTTCAGTCAGCAGATGCGACATAACTTCGCCAAACAAATCGGATTTTCGTTAAGTGTGCCTCTTTTCGACGGGTTCAACACTCGCAACAATGTGCGCCGTGCGCACGCGCGAGCCGTAGCTGCCTCGTTGTCTCTCGACGACACTCGAAATCGACTATACAAATCAATCACACAGGCATACACGCAAGCTGTTGCAGCTCAGAAAAAGCAAGATGCAGCCGGCAAAACCGTCGAATCAACCCGTGCGGCATTTGAAGCGATGCAAGTTAAATACGACAACGGGCGTGCAAATTCCACCGAGTACTCTAAAGCGAAATCTGACTACACCAATGCTCTCGCAAACGAAGTACAAGCAAAATACGAAACTATACTCCGCTCGCGAATCCTAAACTTCTACAACGAGCAATAACTGATTTTCAGCTCCTTATAATTATTGCACACCGAAACCTCTCACACGGATTTCGGTGTGCAAATTTTATCGCTTATTTACAGATCAATAGCAGGTCTGTAATCGTGTTGAGTGTATAGTCGCGAGCCTCGGGAGCAGTTCCAAAGCCGTACGAAGCCCAAGCAAATGGCACTCCGGCTTTATGCGCACTATTGCAGTCGCCTTCTGTATCGCCGATATATAGAGGCGCTGTGAGGTTATGACGTTTTACCAATGTTGCGATATTGATATCTTTCTCACATCCGGTTTCGCCATACGAAATATGGTCGGTGAAGTATTGTGCAAGACCGGTAAAGACGAGGAAGTTCGGAAGTCCTTCAGGTGTACAATTGCTCACCATAAAGAGTTGATGATTCTCTGCGAGTTTTGCGATAGTAGCTGTTACATCGGGATAGAGAACACCTCCGAGTCGAGGCATCAAGATGCTTTCCTGCTCAAGAAGTACCTTCATAAACTCATCGACGGGATAAGCATCGCCTATAAATCGCGCATAAATCACTTCGAGCGGCTTGCCCATCATTTCCGACAAAGCATCGTACTCTACATGAGGCGTTGTTGGGCAACAGATGTCAATTGTTGCATTCCATACGGCACAATAGCTATTGACAGCGTCCCACAATGTGCCGTCCATATCGAAAAGTAAGCTATCGAAATGGGGGGTCGTATTTGATGTCATATTTGATTATTCGTTGGGAAGGTAAACGATTCCGACCTGCTCGATTTCGGCAAGGTTGTCGACACGCATTATATGGCGCAACTTTATCGCTTCGCCACGCCGGATAGTAAAGTCTGTCGCAAGGGTATCGGTAGTTTGAAGCGACGGACCAATGCCGGCTCCTCGCCAATTTCCGAAATCGTCGGCTAGGATGATATTGAATGTATCAGCTTTAACCACCGAATCGTTGAGCGGATAACTCATTTCGAGCCAAAGATTGCTATACTCATAGCCGGTTGTGTGGCGAACTGAGAGTAGCAATGTGCCACGGCGCGCTAGGCTATCGCGAAGAGTATCGACGGCAAATGTAACAGGTTTGGCATAGCTCCATTCCTGTTCATCAAAAGCGTGAAAGGCACTGAAATAGTTATCATCGCCGTTGCCACGAGAGCCGGAAATGCCACACGAGGCAGCGGCTGCTGCCACGGTGGCAATTACGGTTATTTTACGAAGGATTCTTGTCATCGGTTTGCGATGTTGGATTCTGACCCTTGTTGTTATTTCGTCGATTTCGTTGTTGGCCTTGATTCTTCGGACGCGGCTGTCCTTGGTTCTGGCCCTGATTATTCGGTCGCTGACCTCCGCCTTGATTTTGCTGAGGCTTCTTCTTAGGTTGTTGCTGGGGTTTATCTTGCGCAACTTGTCCACCCTGAGGTGCCTGTTTGGGCTGATTTCCTTGCTGGCCTTGTGCGCCTGCGCCCTTCTGCGGTTTCTTCTTTTTCTTCTTTTTCTTGTCGAAACGAGCAAGGTCATCGTCCTCGCCAAGAATATCGCCAAATGCCGAACGTTCGCGAGGCTTTTGGTCACTTTCTGGCACGAGCGTGAGGGGTTTCTCGCCGTTTTTATTCAGCTCTATCACTTCAAATACTCGGTCGGCGGAAATCGTTACCAAGTTAGCGGCAAACGATTTATCGGTCGAATATGTTACAAGGCGATTGAAAATATCACTCTTGAAGTGATAATAGGTATTATCAGCTGTTTCGAGGCGTACATCGCGAGGTGGCATACGCTTCGATGCTTCGACATACGCATCGACCTCAAAGTTGAGGCAGCATTTAAGTTTTGCGCACTGACCGGCGAGCTTCTGCGGATTGAGTGATATATCTTGATAACGCGCTGCACTGGTAGCTACCGAAACGAAGTTTGTCATCCACTGCGAGCAGCACAACGGTCGTCCACACGGCCCGATACCACCGATTCGTCCGGCTTCTTGACGTGCACCGATTTGCTTCATCTCAATACGAACCTTGAAGGTCTCGGCAAGCACCTTAATCAGCTGACGGAAGTCGACTCGCTCGTCGGCAATATAGTAGAAAATAGCCTTGTTTCCATCGCCCTGATACTCTACGTCGCCAATCTTCATGTTGAGGTTGAGTTCGTCGGCAATACGGCGAGCACGAATCATTGTATCGTCCTCGCGAGACTTAGCTTCTTCAAATTTCTCGAGGTCGGCTGGCTTTGCTTTGCGGAACACTCGACGAATATCAGCAATACTACCTCCTCGTCCGAGCGAACGTCGCATACGCAACTCTGCTAAAGCTCCGGTAAGCGTCACCGAACCGATATCATGACCGGGCACAGCCTCTACTGCAACCATATCACCGATTTCGAGCGGCAAGTTGGTGCAATTGCGATAGTAGCCCTTGCGTGTATTCTTAAACTGGACTTCAACATACTCGCTATCGGCATAGCCGCCGGGAATATCTCCTAGCCAGTTATAGCTATGCAACTTACCACGACGACAGTCGAAATTCCCGCCTTCGCGACGTGCGCAACACGACGTCTGGCTCGGCTCCTCTACTTCGGATGCATCGTCGTCGGCATCGGGCATCTCGGCCTCAATAGCCTCTTCGACAGCGAGGTCGTCCTGCAAGTCATCAACCTCGATGTTATGGCGAGGTTTGTTTTTATTATTCTTACGTCCCATGGCTCAACCGGCTTATTTAGCGAAGCTAACCGAACGAGTCTCTCTGATGACGGTAATTTTAACCTGACCGGGATATGTCATCTCGTCTTGAATACGACGAGCGATTTCAGACGAGAGTTTTTCGGTTTCAGCATCGTCAATCTTATCAGCCCCAACGATTACACGGAGTTCACGACCTGCTTGGATTGCATATGTCTTGATAACTCCGGGATAGCTCATTGCAAGCTGTTCGAGATCGTTGAGACGCTTGATATATGCTTCAACGATTTCACGACGTGCACCGGGACGTGCTCCCGAAATAGCGTCGCAGACCTGTACGATAGGCGCAAGGAGCGATGTCTGCTCTACTTCGTCGTGGTGTGCGCCGATAGCGTTGCAGATTTCGGGTTTCTCTTTATATTTCTCGGCAAGTTTCATACCGAGGAGTGCGTGCGGGAGTTCGGGTTCTTCGTCGGGCACCTTGCCAATATCGTGAAGAAGACCGGCGCGACGTGCTTTCTTGGGGTTAAGGCCAAGCTCCGATGCCATTACGGCACAAAGGTTGGCTGTTTCGCGTGAGTGCTGGAGGAGGTTCTGACCATAGCTCGAACGATATTTCATCTTACCAACAAGGCGGATGAGTTCGGGATGCAAGCCATGGATACCGAGGTCGATTGCTGTGCGCTGACCGGTCTCGATGATTTCCTGCTCAAGTTGTTTACGCACCTTTGCAACCACTTCTTCGATACGAGCGGGGTGAATACGGCCATCGGCTACAAGCTGGTGAAGTGCGAGGCGTGCGATTTCGCGGCGAACCGGGTCGAAGCCCGAGAGGACAATCGCTTCAGGGGTATCGTCGACAATGATTTCAATGCCGGTAGCGGCTTCAAGCGCACGGATGTTACGACCTTCACGACCGATGATTCGGCCCTTGATTTCGTCTGAATCAATATGGAAAACGGTTACAGAGTTTTCGATAGCTGTTTCGGTTGCAACTCGCTGAATCGATTGAACTACAATACGTTTTGCCTCCTTATTCGCAGTAAGCTTTGCATCATCCATAATATCGTTGATATACGATGCTGCAGCTGTTTTAGCTTCATCCTTAAGGCTTTCGATAAGTTTTTCTTTTGCCTCTGCCGACGAAAGACCCGAAATATGCTCGAGAAGGTCCTGTGCCTGACGATGCAATTCGTCGAGCTGAGCCTGACGCTGGTTGATTACAGTCTGCTGGGCTTCGAGGTTCTGACGTGTCGAATCGAGTTCGTTACGAGTACGCTGATTTTCGCTCTGCTGCTGGTTGAGTTGCAATTCACGTTGCTTCATTTTGGCTTCTGTCGACTGCAACTTCGACATCTTCTGCTGCGCAGTTTTTTCAGCTTCTGTAGTTATTTTGAGTGCTTCTTCACGACCTTCTAGGACTTTATCGCGTTTGAGGTCTTCTGCTTCGCGTTCAGCATCTGCCACGATGGTTTTTGCTCGTGAGGTGGCATTTTTGCGCTGAACTACCAAAGTGATTCCTGCAGCAATGGCTGCAGCAACAACAGCAATGGCAATGTAGATAACAATAGTAATCATGTATATTGATTAACTGATACAAAATAAAAAAACACTTTACGCCACGGCGCACGAGCCACATAGCTCGGCACTGGGGAAAAGTGCGGTTTAAAACTCTCGGCGCGCAGGGTGGCGTGCATCGAGGGGCTTGATAAAAGGGTGCCCTGATATGTGGAGGCCGTCGGGCCACTGAATTCAGTCGGTTCCTTCGAGTAATTTGTCGATTCGCTCTTCGAAGGATTGCAACATATCGGCTTGATTATTGATCAAATTTGTTTGCCGATATAGCATCGTGGCGTAGTAAAGCGTCACTTTTGCTAGAGCTACCGAAGGGGAGTCCGGGTTCGCTCCGTAGCGAAAACGGTTTACGTTGGCATTGATTTGTTCGGTGACATGACGGTAGAACGACTCTTCGTCCTCCTTGACGGGGAGCTTAAATGCTTCCGCGTCGGCTATCTTTATAGTTATTCTATGTTCTTTCTGCTGGTTCATCTTGCAGGGCCGCGGGGGCTATACTTCTTTCATCAAGTCGGCGATACATACGTCGATTTCCCGCACTAATTCGGTAATCGTAGTTCTAGTTTGTCGGGCCGTTGCTGTATCAGGTGCAAGGGCTGACGAGATGCGCAGATGTTCTAATTCGATCGCTTGCTTCTCGATCAGTGCATCTCGAGCGCAAAGTGCTGCTTGCAACTCCACCAACTCATTACGCAATTGTGCATTATGCTCTTTTAGCGTCGCGTAGCGTGTTGCCAACAACTCTGCTTTGTTGCCTATACGGCTCAGTTGCTCGGCGAAATCCTTTGCCATTTCTTACCAAATTTTCACAAAAGTAGAAAATATATTTGAATTCGCAAAATTATTTTTCATCGCCTTCGCCTTTTATAAGCTTTTTTTCATTCCTTTTCTTCTGTTGGAAGAAGCCTAAATGTCATTCGGTGAATGGGCGACGGACCATGCTCTGCAATTGATGCTCTATGCGCAGCCGTAGGATAGCCCTTGTTGACATTCCATGCATAGACGGGATATTGCTCATGAGCTGCGGTCATATAGAGGTCGCGCTCTGTCTTGGCTAGAACCGACGCTGCGGCTATATTGGCAAATCGTCCATCGCCCTTAACAAAGGTAGTACATTCAAGTTCGCGATAGGGCTTAAAGCGATTGCCATCGACAATTACAGCTCCCGGACGCACTTCCAATGCATCCAATGCTCGATGCATTGCCTCTATAGACGCGTTGAGGATATTCATTTCATCGATCTCTGATGCATCGACCTTAGCTATCGCCCAAGCGACTGCTTTCTCCTTTATAACCTCGCGCAACTCCATACGACGACGCTCTGTAAGCTGCTTGGAGTCGTTGAGATATGGATGTGAAAAATCGTCGGGAAGAATAACTGCAGCTGCAAAGACCGGCCCGGCAAGGCATCCTCGACCGGCTTCGTCGCATCCTGCTTCTAGACGACCGGAGAGATAGCAAGCCGGCAGCGGTTTATGCAATGAAGTCATGATTGATTACATTTTCTACCAAATAAAGGCCTTCTATGTCTGCGCGGCGAACATCAATATCGTCATACGCCGGATTTGCACTGACGAGCTTAACCATGTCGGGGTCGGGATGACGGCGTACATACTTCACCAATCGGTAGTCAGAAAGTACTACTACGTAAATCTGCCCCCAAGAAATAGGCGCATCAAGACTTATCGGACGGATTGATATATAGCAGCCGGGCAACAAGCGAGGAATCATCGAATCGCCACTTACTCTCACGATAGGTAGATTTGGGTTCAAGCCCGGCAAACTCATACGACCTACGATATATTCATCGGTAAACATTCGCGCCAAAGGTGTCGTTCCGGCTGTTACATCTATATTATACACCGGAGCTCCTTGCGGCACTGAATCGTGTTCTACCGTCGTGCGCGGGAACGGTACGTCGGTACCACGTACAAGCCACTCCTTCGACACATTCATATCCACAACTATGCGGTTTATAAACGACTCCGAAGGAGCTGCCCTGCCACTAAGCACACGCGATACCGTAGCTGCATCGACTCCGATTTTCTTGCCGAAACTAGCCTGTGTATTGCGCGTAAGGCGAATAAGGTAACGTATACGATCGAGTACATCCGCTCCGGGAGCCGGCATCTCGAGTCCGTCTATTTTATTTTCCATAATCTATAACTCTGCACTATGCAAATTTACAACTTTTATTGCATAACTCCAAATTTACATTTTGCGGCTCGCAATAATTCTGTAAAGGATGGGCACCACGTAGATATTGAGAATAGTCGAACTGATAAGACCGCCAAGGATAACAAGCGCCATAGGTGCTTGGATTTCATTACCGGGTGCTTGTGCCTTGATTGCCAAAGGAATAAGCGCCAATGCTGATGTCAATACAGTCATCACGATAGGCAATAGACGGTCGCCTGAACCATGGTGAATACGCTCGTCGAGCGACTGTCCCTCTGCTTCAAGTGCACAATAACGATTCATTAGCAACATGCCATTACGAGTCGTAATACCCATCAATGATATAAAACCAATGATAGCGGGAATATTGACATCACCACCCGTAATTGCGAGCATAAACACTCCGCCAATAATTGCCAATGGCATATTTACAAGGATAATAAGCGACAATTTCACACTGCCATACTCACTGTATAGAAGCATAAAGATTAGCAGCAATGCTCCGAGCGACGTGAGCATAAGTGTGCGAGATGCTGTTTTCTGATTCTCGAACTGTCCGCCATAGACAACGTAGTAATTTTCGGGCATCGTTACCTTCTCTTCAATTTGAGTTCGAATATCATCGACCGTACCTACGAGGTCTCGGCCATCTACATTCGCACTGACTATGATACGTCGTTCTACATTCTCGCGGCTCACTGTATTGGGGCCGGACGAAACTCGAATATCGGCTAGATTTTCCAGGGGGACAATACCCTCGGCTGTCGATACGGGCAGAAGGCCTATTTCATCGATTGCATCACGGTGATCCTCATCGAGAATTACGGTAATATCGTATGCAAATCCTTCGTCATACACCTGAGCTACTTGAAGGCCGCCAAGGGCTGTCGATATAGTGCGACCAAACTCTCCGAGGGGCACTCCATAGCGAGCGAGAAGTTCGCGACGTGGCTTAATGATAAGCTGAGGTCGTTCGACCTGCTGCTCCATATTCACATCTACGGCTCCTTCGACACCTTCTATAATACCCTTAACATCACGGCCTAGCGAAACTAGAGTATTGAGATCCGGGCCGAATATCTTCACTGCGATTTGCGACTGCGCGCCCGAAAGCATGGCGTCGATTCGGTGAGAGATAGGCTGGCCGATTTCGATAACTGCTCCTGGTATTTCCGAAAGGCGTTGACGTAAATCGGCACTTACCTCGCGACGTGAACGGTCGGCTAGGCGATAGGGTGCTTCAATTTCTGAAACATTTACGCCTAGTGAATGTTCATCAAGCTCGGCGCGACCGGTTTTACGAGCAACAGTGAGGACTTCGGGAGTTTCTAAGATTATTCGTTCGGCTTCACGTCCGATGCGGTCGCTTTCATCTAGCGAGATTCCGGGGAGTGTGCTTACGTTGATAGTAAACGACCCTTCGTTAAACGGTGGCAAGAAGCCGCTACCTAATGTAAAAAATACGCCCAACGCAGCAACAAAAAGCACGCCGGTACCAACGAGCACGCCTCGACTATGAGCCATCACCCACGAAAGCGAGCGCTGATATGAAGCTATCATCGCGCGAGTGAGGCGTGGTTCTTTTGCGAGCTCTTTATTCTCTTTTTCATTCCCGAGCAAGAAGCTACATAGCACGGGGGTAAGTGTTAGCGCTACGATTGTCGAAGCGGCGAGCGCTACGATAAAGGCGACTCCGAGCGGTTTAAGCATTCGTCCTTCTAGACCATCTAGGAAGAAGAGGGGCAAGAACGATGCGGTAATGATGAGTGTCGAGTTGAAGATAGGCATACGCACATCGGCAGATGCGTGGAACACCACTTCACGGAGCGGCTGGCGCTCGGCTCGGGGCAAAGACGCATTCTGGCGGATTCGTTTGTACACATTCTCCACATCTACAATCGCATCGTCTACCAAACAGCCAATCGCAATTGCAATACCGCCAAGACTCATCGTATTTACATTATATCCCATCCCATGAAGAATGAGTATAGTTACGATAATCGAAAGCGGAAGCGCCACCACTGATATCACGGTAGTGCGGATATTCATCAAGAAAATGAAGAGGATTATTATGACAAAGAATGCTCCTTCGACAAGCGAACTTTGAAGGTTGCCGATTGCCGCGTCGATAAAGTCGCTTTGGCGGAAAATATCCGAGGCTATATTTACATCTGCCGGCATTGTATGGCTAAGACTGTGGATTTCTTCATCTATAAGCGCGGTAAGACGGTTGGTATCTACTCCGGGCTGCTTGGTCACTGTGATAATCACAGCAGGGGTACCTTTGACCGAAGCCACTCCGATACGGGGGAGACGTCCGCCCTGCTCTACGGTAGCGATATCGGCTAGGGTAACTACTCCGCGCTCGTCGGCTCTTACGACTGTCATTGCCAATTCATCACAATTTGCGGTATTGATATCGGCTTTGACTATATATTCGTTACCGTAGTCATACACTGCTCCACCGCCGGCATTGCTATTCATTCCCTCTGTCGCAGCCACTACATCGGCTACCGACACGCCGTAAGCGAGCATACGGTCGGGGTTGAGTTTTATCTGATATTCGGGTGCATCGCCTCCGATTACCGACACCTGCGACACTCCGCCGAGCGACAACAAGCGCGGACGGATTGTGCGCTCGGCCAGGCGTCGCAATTCTAGCATCGAAGTGCTATCGGAGGTAAGGCCGAGAATCATCATTTCGCCCAAAATCGATGATTGGGGGCCCATTACGGGCTTTGCGACTCCCGCCGGAAGATTTTCCGACGCCGCATCGAGTCGTTCGGCTACGATTTGGCGAGCTGTGTAGATGTCTGTTCCCCAATCAAATTCGACCCAGACCACCGAAAATCCGGCTGCTGAGTTTGAACGAACTCGGCGGACTCCGGTCGAACCATTAACAGCCGTTTCTATTGGATACGACACTACTTGTTCGACCTCTTCAGCTGCAAGTCCGGGGGCTTCGGTCATCACAACTACGGTCGGGGCGTTTAGGTCGGGAAAAATATCGACCTCCATCTTCAGGAGGGTAGCTACTCCGGCAACCATTATCAACGCCGTGATAATAAGCACAGCGAGGCGGTTGTTTAGCGACAAACGGATTATTCGATTCAGCATAGCGATTAATGATTATGTGTATGACCCTGGGGCGCTACGGCTGATGTTTCAGCTAGGCGAACGGCTTGAACTCCGCTACCTACGATAATATCTCCGGTGGCGATACCTGATTTGATTTCTACACGCACGCCATCACTTTCTCCGATAGTTACAGGCACCTTCATATAGTGCTCTGGCTTACTCTGGCGATACACAAAATATTGTCCTTGCTGCTCTGAGAGGGCTGCTGCGGGCACGGTGAGTACTTGACTGCGACGATCTCCTATAAGGTATGCTGTAAAGGGGGTACCTACCGGATATGCTACTGCTGCCGAAAAATATAAGGGGACATAGCCGCCTGACGACATCGACGAGGCTGCGACTGACGAACTTAGACGACGGCCGCCTCGTTCACTGATTACAAACGGGGCTTCTCCATTAAAGTCTACGATTAAGTCGATATACTGCGAAGCCTTTGAATAATATCTATTAGGCAGACTCACTTCAAGCACCGAGCCATTTCCTTTTCCAAGAGCTACAACCGGGTCGCCGGCAGATACATATTGTCCTTCTTTCACGAGCATTGTTGTTATCGTCCCGGATACTGGCGATACTACTTTACCTGACGATGCTTGTGGGCTATACGATGCTTGTGCTGTCTCAAACGCTGCGCGAGCTGCAATAAGTTCGCTCAAGGTGGCAAGACGTTCGGTATACAAATCCTCTATTCGGGCTAGGTCGACCGACGCACTTTCATAAGCGGCCTTTGCTGCTGCATTTGCATCACCTCCGCTTACGGCTTGCGATTCTACTGTGGCTATCACTCCTCCTTTTGCAAGTGTTGCGCCCGGATTAATTCCGGCTGAAAAATGAACAATACCGGCAACGGGTGCTACGGCTACGGCATCGTCGCTACTTGCCTGCTGAACTCGACCTGCGGCTCGAACTACTGAATGGAAATCGCCGAGCGAAACCGTGTCTAGAGTCACGCCAAAGCGTTCGGCTGCATGGTCATGCAATTCAATTTCTCCATGTTCATCCTTATGTTCTTTCTCTACCTCATTGCCATGATGAATATCATGATTATGACCTTCATGGTCGTGATGATCATGCGATTCAACTGCATGATGTGATTCGTGATCGTGATTATGGCCATGTTCATCTGCATGGTTATGGCAAGCCGTAAGAGAGAGTGAGGCTGCAATTAGAGATATTATTATTTTCGCTTTCATGAGTCTATTACTTAATCTTGCAAAGGTACTAATAATATACGGCCCCAATCTTGCACAATTCGGGGATGATTCAACCCTTACATGACTATTAAAACAGATTCCCCGCCGCAGAAAAATTCTACAATCA
>CAZYYV010000009.1:0-49368 GCA_964651295.1 uncultured Bacteroides sp. | reverse complement strand
CCCCCGCGGTTAAAAGCCAAATCGGCAGCAAGAGTACATTGACATTTTGGAAAAAGCATCAATACCACTTAATGCCGTTAGAGATTGATGAGCGCTTATCATACTTAAGGTCGCTCAACATTGATGAGTTAACGGATATGTGGAAATTATAGCTCTTATATGGGCCAACGGGCACAAAACTTGCACGCATTGTAAAGCAGTGCAAGTCGCGTGATATATTACAATTCATATACGCCAATTTATGCGTATCGAAATTGTATGACGCGGAGAACGAGAAATTCCATGCCGGGGTTGGGCGTATATTACCGGAGAACGACAGGTTTTGTGTTATCTTTCCATCGTACTCCATCTTTTGCTTATTAAACTGGCCGTAACCGTAATTAATCGAATAGTTTACCGATAAACTCCACGGAACCGACCATTTAGCATAGCCATCCGGATTCATCTGTATATCGCCATACGATTCATCTTGCTTATCGCGATCTTGACGTGCTCCGCTTGCAGTTGTTCCGTCTTCGTTTTCATTTTTATTTTTCGATGAATCATCCTTCTTATTCTTTCGTTTAAAAGTATCATTATTAAACGTATAAGAGAATGATGTACCCGTACGTTGGAGTTTCGCCAAGCCCTTTCCTGCTGCAAGACGTGTCTTATTAATCTTTACAGGATTTCCGCTTGAATTAAGCCCGTATGTATAGACATCCCAAGTTGCCGAGAGGTTAAGGTTAAAACCTTTAGTTAGTCGAAGCATCAACGAAGTCGAAAGGTCGCTCCAATTAAGTGAGTCGGCTGCCAAATTATAACTTTCTGAAAGTGTAAAGTTCTCTATAAGGGATATTTTTTTCTCGCCGATTGAGTCTTTGTCCGACTTAACCTTCATCTCAAGATTATTAGCAATCGAGAGCGAAATCGATCCATTCTTACCCTGACCGGGCACGCCATACAGCGCATTTGGGAAGTAGCTATAAACCCTTTCTCGTTCTTCTCCTTTCGAGTCTATATAGTCATATCTGCCATAATATCCGAAGAAAGGCGAGCCAAAGTCGGGGGCGCCGGAGAACGACAACGACGGAGTCATTACATAGCGAATCATCTTCACTTTTTTACCCACGAAGCCAAGCGGCTGGAAGAATCCGTATAGTTTTGTATCCAACGAAACTGATCCGCTAAAATCGTAGACGTTATAAAATCCGTAAGTGGTATCATTGACCTCATGCATCGCAGTCGGATCCCAATCGCGACGCACTTTCTGTGTATACATGCGATCGACAAAACGTATCGACGGAGTAATGTTGATATAGTTAAAGGCATTGAAGGTTGCCGAAATGGGCACTGTGTGGCTCATCGCATTTCGCCAATCCTTGATTAGACTCTTTTTGAAAAATTCATTTTGACTAGCTGTCAACGAATTTTGGAGAAGGCCTGTATAGGACAGTTTTATCTTTTCATACCATTTCTCTGCGCCTACGGCACGCTTGCGCTTGAAGGGATATACCTGCGACATCGTAAGTGTCAAATTGGGAAATGACACCGACAATGTCGAGTCTTGTGTACGCTGCGATATATTTAGAGTAGTCGAGAAACTCCACTTCGATTCGGGAATTCGATAGGTCATATTCACTGTCGAACTCTTCGTGTTTTCTGTAAACGATGGAGAATAATATGAATTCAAGTTATTTCGCGAATATCCCGAAGTCGTAAAGTTAACACTTGCTGAAAGCGACATATTCGGGTTAAATTTACTATCCTGAGAGTGGCTCCAAAGCACCTGGAAATTGGTCGCGGTTGAATAGTCTGGCGAACCCTTTTCGCCATTAATCGTTTTCAAATACGATAAGTTGAACGAACCTTGATATTTATATCGCTTTGCGTATGTCGAACGCGCACTTAGGCCCCACGAACCTTTGGTGTAGATCTCGCCGGTCAAGGCTAGGTCGACATTATCATTTATTGCAAAATAGTAACCCCCATCGGCAAGATAAAAGCCGCGGTTATAATCATCACCGAATGTTGGAACTATCACTCCCGATGCATACGAATCGGTAAACGGAAAGTATCCAAATGGCACGGCCAATGGCAACGGAAGTCCGGCTAGCACCATATAGGTCGGACCTACCACAACATTCTTGCCGGGCTTCATCTTCGCCTTGGTTATCTGGAAGTAGAAGTGTGGATTGTCGTGGTGATCGCAAGTTGTGTAACGTCCATTCTGGATATAGAACTCTTGATCGACTCCTTTTTTTGTTCTACCTCCGGTCAGGTAGCCCTCTCCTTGTTGTGTTACAACGTTTTGGATAAAACCTTTTTCGGTCTTAAAGTTATATCGCATCGTTGCGGCCTCGTAGTCCGTTCCTTTCTCTGAGAATATTGGCTTACCAAGTACCTCCCCGGTCGAATCTGCACGCCCGAGTGCAAATACTGTGTTATCCTTCAAATCCATCTGGATTTCGGCCGCATCCAGTTTGATTTCTCCATACGACACCGAACCTTCGCCATACATAAAAGCTGAGTCTCGACGAAGAATTAGCATCGAATCCGATGACGTGAAATTAACCGGTGCATCAAGGTCTACGCGCTCATAGCGGACGCGCGACTTCGGTGCATCGACTGTAGCCATCGAGGTAGGAACGACTATCGGACGCTCCAATGAATCTGAATCTTGACGCTGCGGCATAATACTATCGAGTGGAGAGGATAACGACGCAACTACACTCTCAGCCTGTTGCTCGGGTGAGCCAAAGACCGAAAATGCACTCAGGGCGACCAAGAATGCCGCGATATATAAAATGAGAGATCTCAATTTTTCGTCAATTATCTCGGCAAAGTTACGCAAAAAATAGCGTTTAGACCTTATTTTGCACATTTTGGAGAGCTTTTTTAACATAGTACAAGACTTAGAGTCGTATAATTATTCATAACTTTACATTGTGATGCGATATATGCATCATTTTCTTCGAATCCAACATGAACAAAAATCTTATACTACAACTATTCGGTGAAAACCGAATCAACGAAGCTATCGAACTTCTAAACCCATTCGCCGAAGCCGGCGACGCTTGGGCTATATATATGCTCGGGCGTATCGCATGGAAACGTGGCGACAAAACCGGTGCCATCTCTCTTTACGAAAAAGCAGCGGCCTCCGATCCGAAATCAGAAGCCGCCGTTGCTCTTGAACAAGCGCGTGAAATTATGAACTTCTTTCACACCGACCTTTATAACCCATAAAGGTTAACGCGAAAAAAATATAAGTTCATCTTGCTCTTTATCCTTTACTCTCCCATCGGTTCCAACTTTACTGCCGCACCGGTAGTTGGGTCAAACACAAGGGAATAAGGCTGTTTCTTATCTGTAAATAGAGCCGGATTAAGTCCAAACACTACTCCAAGCTGTGCCATTGACACTTCTTGACTTGCCACCTCGCGTCCGGCATAATTTATTGTTACGAGTGCCTTTCCGGGAATTCGATAAGCTACACCTCCGCGAGGAAATGTTTTCTGCTCTCCTTTTTCTGTAAGAGGTAGTGTCCCGGCTTCAAGTATTTTGATATCTAGCGTAATAGGCGCTCCGGCAAGATTATCTGCATCTACAATTCCTTCTACTGTCGAAAGTCGAGCAAGAACCATTCCGCTTACCTCTGCAGAATCCGGAACCAAGCTCACTTTCTCTACCACTGTACGCGAAGTCTTAGTACCGGCAAACATCGCAGTCAAAGCTGCTTCTTGAGCCGATAAATTATCAAGTACAAGACGCATTGCATCTCCATCCGAAGGATAATTTTCTGCTTCTCCCGAAAGAATATCAGAGCGAGTCTCACGCAATTCGAAGATTCGTTGAGCGGTCAATTCTGCCTTTTTTGATGCTGATGCACTTCGCGCCATCTCCTGTGTTACGGCCTGACGAGCTGCGGGTGTCTCTAGTGCCGATGGAGCTGCTTCACATGCTACCGGTATCTCGGGCATTTCCGACTCAAAACGCGCCTCACTATTGATTGCCAATGGTATATTATTTTCGGTCAACGTCATATAAGCCGACGTCCCGACCTTAAACTGAGCTAACCACTGTTGCTGTGGATCTACAACGCCACGAGGAACAATTACTACATTCTTAAGTTCGGCTGAACGTCTTGACATTGTTATTGCGTCAGTTATTCCCAAATGACGACGGGCATAATTATAAAACTCACCGGGTTGCTGCTCGGTGATTTCAGCTTCAAGATAGATATCGACCGCGGTCTGCGGAAGTGTGTACACAAGACCATACTCCGATGCTTTTCCGGCGGTAAGTCGCTGCGAGGTCTGTGCTGTTCCGGTTGCAAACATCGCTAGTGAAGCTAATGCGAGTGCTATCTTTTTCATTATTGGGGAGATGATGCGCCACTTCGACGCGGGTTAAGTATAGATTCGATTGCTGGGCCGATTGCATCGGCGATATCTTCTGCGGTTGTCCCATTCACGCCATTAATCCGAGCCGCAATTTGCCCGGCTATACCATGAACATACACTGCTGCGACCGCTGCTACTTCGGGCATTATCTTCTGCGCCACAAAGCCTGCCATCAAGCCGGTCAATACATCGCCACTACCTGCTGTCGCAAGCGACTCTGTCCCAGATGAATTAACTACAATTGTTCCATCGGGCCAAATTGTGAGTGTATAGTGCCCTTTGAGGACTATAACAATCTTATGACGTGCTGCCATTTCGAGGGCTTTGAGAACTCGTGATGCATGAGAACTCTGGGCTCCGAAAAGACGATCGAATTCACCTGCATGAGGTGTCAGTATCGATCGTGCTGGTATGAAGTCTATCATCGAAGGCTTTACAGTCAGACAGTTGAGGGCATCGGCATCAAGTATAAGAGGCTTATTATGTGCAAAGCACGACTTGAGGAATATCTCTAGTCCGCGCACCGTTTCATCCGACATTCCGATACCCGGACCAATAGCCACTCCGGCACAATCGCGTGGATTTTCAAAGTTATGTATCGCAAAATCTGCGCCATCGGTAACAAACATTGCCGACGGTACTGACGACTGCATAACATAGAAGCCACATCGCGGCCCATGACACGTAACTCTGCCACATCCCGATCGAGTAGCAGCTCGAGTTGCCAAGATTGCTGCGCCCAACATTCCGTAGGAGCCGGCAAAAAGTAGAACATCGCCTAGATCGTTCTTCGACGCCAATGCTGAGCGCAACGGCAATACGTTCTTCACTGCCTTTGCATCGATGATGCGTGTCGAGCAACGTGTTGCATTCATCGCTTCTTCATCGAATGGCACTTCGAGAGTTTTCCATTTGCCAACCAACTCGGCATTCTCGGGCATGAAGAACGAAAGTGTCGGACCGACAAGCGTCAGCGTAAGGTCGGCATGGACAATATTTCGATTTATCATACCAACACCAAGGTCGGTAGTCATTCCGGAAGGTAAATCAATCGATACGACTCTCGGCGAAAGTTCGTTTATCAGTCGCGCTACCTGCTGATATCCTCCTCGGAGCGGCTTTTTATACTCACTACCAAATATGCCGTCGACAACTATGGTACGACGATTAATCTCTGGCATCGTGAAACCGAGTCCCGACACTACCTCGTCTAGATATTCACTACCGGCTAGGCTTATAAATGTGTCGCGAGCCGCTTCTGTATCGCGAATCATATTTCGGCCGGTATTGAAGAGTACCACACGAGCTTGACACCCCGACTTGTGCAATGCTGTAGCGGCTGCTAGTGCATATGCGCCACAAATTCCGTCCCCGGCAAAAACTAGGACTTTTGATTTTGGTGAACCTGCAAACTCAAGCACCTCGGCTGATACCTGACGGCCTACAGCCTCGATGAACACACGCCTGCGCTCATACCACAGAGCTTGACGCTGGGCGTCAAGCTCGGCGATATCGTCGAGCCGTCCAATCGTGGCATCGACTATGCGCTCGATGTCGGCAGGTGTGTAGATATTCTTCATTTCTGAATTTCAGATTGTTTAGAGGGCGAGAAGTTCTTCGATTTTTTCGCGGATTGAGTCTGCTTTCTGACCGCCTACGAGACGAATAGAAGTCTTTTTGCCGTCTTTGAAGAAGAGAATGGTAGGGAGCGAACGAACGCCATTTTCTGTGCAGAAGTCGCTTTCTTCGTCGCAGTTATATTTACCTACTACCACACGGCCGTCATATTCGGCAGCTACTTCGTCGATTACGGGGGCCATGGTCATACAGGGGCCACACCATGTTGCCCAGAAGTCGATTACTACGGGTTTGCCTGATTCGATTACTTCGTTTACGTTTGCGTCGGTAAATTTGAATGACATGATTTATTTATTTTTGTGTTAATATTATTTCTGTTATACAGCCACGTTGTGGCGTTTGAGTTGATAGTCGATATTTAAGTCGTCGAGTGTCTGCAAGAAGTTCTTCGACAGACGTACTTTAAGTGCGGTGGAGAATACTAATTTGCGACCAATATCTGATGCATAGACCATCATCGACACTGGCACTGCACTCGGTTCTCCTGGTTCCGGGTCGCCTGTATTTGCCGGATCGTCTAGCAGTTCAACTACCTGAGCAACCTGCGATGGATTTACTTTAAGCATAAATTCTTCTATGAGTTTGCCTCGCAAGCTATCGAGCGGCATTATGCGATCGAGGTTAAAACGGAGATTGGTAACTCCGGTACTACGATTCGTCACCTGCTTAAATCCGCCTACTACGCACACGGCAGTGCCGGGTACACATAGATGTCCGAATTCTGCTTTCTGCTTCTCGAACATAGTGAAATCTGTTGCTCCGGAATAATCCTCTATCTTGACAATATACATCGAGCCGATACTAGTCTTTCGCTCTTCGCTCGACACAACCATACCGGCAAATGAAAATGGAACTGCGGTAGGCGTTACTACTTCATTCTTCTCGGCGGCGGTCATTTCCACTCCGTGGTTTACTTCTAACCAATATGGATCAAGCGGATGTGCCGAAAGGTACATTCCTACCAATTCACGCTCTTTATTGAGTCGAACAAGATTGTCCCACGCTGGAGCTGTTGGTATCTGCGGACGACTCGATGCTAAGATTTCCTCGTCATCAAAGCCAAATAGCGAAGTCGTTGCCATCTTCGCTTCGTTCTGACGCTGAGCGCCATAGCGTAGCAATTGCTCGGCAACAGTTTCGCCGCGCTTTCCTACTTCGGCTGCTAGGTCTTCTCGTTTAACTCCTTCAAAGCAGTCAAACGCGCCCGCAAGAACAAGGTTGTCAAACACTCGACGGTTGATTGCCGTTGCTGGCACTCGCTCTACAAAATCGTATATATCAGCGAATTTTCCTCCCTGATTACGTGTTTCGATGATAACGCGAACTACATCGCCACCGATACCTTTGATTGCAGAGAGTCCGAAACGAATCACCCCGGGCGAACTTACGCTGAACGACGACAGCGATTCGTTAATATCCGGACCTTTAACTTCTAGACCCATCGCTTTACATTCGTCCATATAGAACGAAAGTTTCGATATATCATCAAGATTTCGGCTCAATACCGCTGCCATAAATTCGGCTGGATAATTGGCTTTGAGGTATCCGGTCTGGAAGGCCACCCAACTATAGCAAGTTGCATGACTCTTATTGAAAGCATACGATGCAAATTTCTCCCATTCGCCCCATATCTTCTCCAGTACCTCGGCTTTATGGCCATTTGCTTGTCCTCCTACGAGGAACTTGCTCTTGAGCTCGTTCATCTTCTCGATAAGTTTCTTACCCATCGCTTTTCGCAGTGTATCACTCTCACCACGAGTAAAGTTGGCAAGCTGACGAGAAAGAAGCATCACCTGTTCTTGGTAGACAGTAATGCCATATGTATCTTTAAGATACACTTCCATCTCAGGTATATCGTAGACAATCGGTTCGCGACCATGCTTTCGGGCGATGAAATCGGGAATTTTCTCCATAGGGCCCGGGCGATAAAGAGCATTCATCGCAATAAGGTCCTCGAACACGCTCGGCTTGAGTTCTCGCAAGTAGCGTTGCATACCGGGCGACTCGAATTGGAATGTACCAACCGTCGCACCACGGCTATATAGGTCATATGTCTTGGGGTCATCGATAGGTATATTATCGATGTCAACCTCTATACCTTGCGATATCCGGATGTTTTCGATAGCATCTCGGATAATCGACAATGTTTTGAGACCCAAAAAGTCCATCTTGATAAGACCGGTATCTTCAATAACACGGCCTTCATACTGCGTTACAAGAATACGATCACCGTTTTTATCTGCTGCGGTGCTGACAGGAACCCAATCGGTAACGTCATCGCGACAAATAATAACACCACATGCATGCACACCTACATTTCGGATTGTTCCTTCGAGTTTGTCAGCGAAATTCATAATTTCTGACACACTCGGGTCTTTATCCATCTCGGTGCGAAACTCCGGCACAAAATTCACACAATTAGCAACCGTAGGCGGCAATTCCTTCGATGGATTATTGGGATTTGCCGGCATATGACGTGGTATCAACTTCGTGAGATAGTTGGCGGTAGACGGCGGATAGCTCATCACGCGAGCTACGTCCTTAATTGCCGTCTTCGCTGCCATTGTTCCATAAGTAATAATATGCGCTACGTTTGCTGCCCCATAGTGCTCGGTTACATAGTTCAGCACTATTTCGCGACCGTCATCATCGAAGTCTACGTCAATATCAGGGAGTGAGATACGGTCAGGATTAAGGAATCGTTCAAAAAGAAGGTCGTACTTAAGCGGGTCTATTTGTGTGATACCCAAGCAATACGCCACAACCGACCCGGCGGCAGAGCCTCGACCGGGGCCAATGCTTACACCCATCGAACGTCCTACTCGGATAAAGTCTTCCACAATCAAGAAGTAACCCGGGAAACCCATGGTCTTCATAATATGGAGCTCAAATCGGATACGGTCGTCGATTTCCTTCGATAATGGCATTTCGTAGCGACGTGCAGCTCCCTCGTAGGTGATTTTACGTAGGTAGTCAGCCTCGAACTTGATTCGATACAGCTTTTCGTAACCTCCAAGTCGAGCAATTTTCTTATGAGCATCATCTTCGCTCATCACCACATTTCCGTTTTCGTCCTGGGTGAATTCGTCGAAGAGTTCTTTTTCTGTGATACGCTGGCGATATTCTTCTTCTGTGCCAAAATCTGCCGGAATGGCAAAGTTAGGCATAATCGGCGCATGGTCAATGTCGTACTCCTCTACCTTGTCTGCAATCTCTATAGTGTTGGTAAGCACCTCAGGCATATCGGCAAAGACTGAATTCATCTCGGCTTCGGTCTTAAACCACTCCTGCTTAGTATAGAGCATACGACTTTCATCGTTGACTGTGCGGTTGGTCGAGAGGCATATAAGACGATCGTGAGCTTCTGCATCGGCTTCATCGACAAAATGCACGTCGTTGGTAGCGATTACCTTCACTCCATGTTTCTTTGCCAATTCGATAAGTTTGCCCTCGATTTCTATCTGACGCTCGTATGTTTCGTGATTCGAACGAGGTACTGTTGCTTTATGACGTTGAACCTCGATATAATAGTCATCGCCAAAAGTTTCTTTCCACCAAGCCACCGACTTATCAGCGCCTTCGTAGTCGCCGGACGCCAATAGACGTGGAATCTCACCACCGAGACATGCCGACGAAATAATAAGACCTTCGCGGTGCTCTGCAAGTTCTTTCTTATCGGTACGCGGATGCATATAGAAACCTTCTGTCCAAGCTTTCGATACTAACTTAATCAGGTTTTTATATCCACGTTCATTTTTGGCAAGTACTACGAGGTGACGACCGCGATCGTTTTTATCCCCACGATCATGAAGGTCGTTATTCGCCACATACATCTCACAACCGATAATCGGCTTAAGATGGCGACGTTTGGCAGCCTCTACTTCGGCTTTCGCAGCTTCTATTGCTTCTGCATCACCGGATTTTTCGGCTTCTTCTAGTGCTTCTTTTGCCTTCGATACGTCTCCTTTAACTTTCTTGTTGTGCTTTTTAATGTCGTTGAAAAACGCCTTCACGCCAAACATATTGCCATGATCTGTTATGGCAAGTGCGGGCTGTCCATCAGCGACGGCCTTTTTTATCAAGCCGGACACCGACGAAAGTCCATCAAGGAGGGAATATGATGTATGGACGTGAAGATGTACAAATTGAGACATATCGAGGTGTTTTTAAGAGAGATATTATACGCTCCGATTTTTTCTGGCGAAACGACACCCCAAAGTTACGAATTTTTCTGCAAACCTACCGAACCCAATAGCACTAAGAATCGCGATATTTTTACTACTTTTGCATTTATGAAAACGGAATCGCCTATTATCACCATCGTTATCCCGGTTTTTAACCGTGAAAAAATTATTTTGCCTACGCTGAATTCTATTTCAGCGCAGACTCAACACAACTTCAAGGTGATTATAGTCGACAATAACTCATCCGACGGAACTCGAGCTGTTATCGAGTCTTGGGCTTCTGAACAATCATTCTCTATATCAATCCTTTGCGAATCCAAAAGAGGTGCAGCTGCGGCTCGTCAATGCGGACTTAATGCAGTCGATACCGAATGGACACTTTTCTTCGATTCCGACGACACTATGCGCCCTGAAAACATGGCGCGCGTAATCGAGGCGATACTTGCAAATCCGAAAGCCGATATGATTTCTTGGTCGATATTGGAGCACAACTGCTTCAATGGCAGAACGGCTGTCAAGCCGGGTGTTCACGACATCGACCAATATGATTCGTTCTTCCACGGAACTACTGCCACTCTCCGCTACTGTGCTCGAACCGACATTTTCCGTCGAGCCGGAGGTTGGGATTGCTCAATCGGAGTTTGGGACGACATCGAACTCGGAGCTCGCATCCTTGCCCTTCGTCCCGCATTGACAGCCTTAAAAGGCAGCCCGACAATCGACGTTTATCTTCAACAAGACTCCTTAACTACCGGCGAGAGCATTGCTAATATCGAGATGATTGAGCGAGTCCTAAACCGAATATCCGCTACATTGGGCAAAAGTCGTTCTCATTGGATCGACCTCAAGCTAATGCTTATTGCGGCACACGCGCCTTCGCCCGATGCAGAAGCTCTTCGCGAACGCATCCTCGCCAGCACTACCCGACCATTACTCCTACGCCTCGCTTACCTCTACACCCGCGCAGGTGGCAGAGGGTTCGCAAGAATTTTCAAACCGCTTTTGAAGTAATCTGCAGCTGCATCTTTCGGGCGTACGACTTCTTCATTCCAAATTACAATATCAAGGTCGATATTTACAAATGGTTTAGCTGGACCGGCGGCTCGAATTTCTGCTTCGTAAGCTTTGATCGTTGTCTTAAGAGTATCGTAATCACAATCAACTGCAAGTTCGATTAGTTGATTCTGATATACGCCTACATCGCCCTCATACTCAGGGTCGGTAAGATATGGCTGAGTCGTTCGAACTATCGCACCATTTTCTTGCAAAAAAACAACTGCTGCGGCAAGATATTCGACAGCCGATGGCACATTCGAGCCAAGACATAAAAGTGCTTTATTCAACATCTTTCAACGACAAACTTATACGACGACGAGACGTGTCAATATCAATGATTTTTACTCTGATTTGCTGACCGAGGTGAAGGATATCGCCAACTGTTGCTACTCGCTTATTCGACAATTGAGAGATATGCAACAAGCCATTTTCCTTGATACCTAGATCAACAAAAGCTCCAAATGCTGTAATATTACCTACCAAGCCCGGAACAACCATTCCTATGCGTAAATCATCGAAAGTTTCAACTGCCGGAACAAAAGCATCGTCGTTGCTATCTGTACGAGGGTCTCGTCCGGGCTTCTTCAACTCAACAACAATATCTTCGAGGGTTTCTTTTCCAACAATCCCTTTTTCTGCCAATGCCGCCGCGTCAATCTTTGCAAGCAATTCTTTATTACCTACCAAATCGGCTGCTTTTACTCCCAATGATTTAGCAATTTGCGACACAGCTTTATAGCTTTCGGGGTGAATTCCTGTGTTATCAAGCGGTTCGCTTCCTCCGGGAACTCGCAAAAAGCCGGCGGCTTGCTCAAATGCTTTCGGTCCAAGTCGAGGAACGTTTTTGAGATTAGCTCGTGTATCGAAATCACCATGCTCTGAACGATACTTAACAATATTTTCTGCAAGAGCCGGACCAATTCCGGAGATGTAGGAGAGCAACTTCACCGAAGCTGTATTGACATCAACCCCGACAGCATTCACACAACTCATCACGGTATAGTCGAGTGCTTCTTTAAGTTTACTTTGGTCTACATCGTGCTGATACTGTCCTACTCCAATCGACTTTGGATCGACCTTAACAAGCTCGGCTAGTGGGTCGATAAGTCGTCGGCCAATCGACACTGCTCCTCGAACAGTTACATCTTTATCGGGAAATTCGTGCCGAGCTATATCGGATGCAGAATATACCGAAGCTCCATTCTCACTAACGACAAATATCTTATCGGCATCGATTACGTGCGAGTCTTTAAGAAAACGCTCTGTTTCACGCGATGCAGTACCATTTCCGAGCGCAACAACATCGAGTTTATACTTCGCAATCAACGAAGATACTATCCGACGAGCTCCTTCTATATCGCTGCGTGGAGGCACTGGATATATCACCGCATCATCTAGTAAATTCCCGGCAGCATCAAGTGCCACAACTTTACAACCGGTACGAAAACCGGGGTCGAGAGCCAATACTCGTTGTCCTTTCAATGGGGACGCGAGTAGCAATTGTCGAAGATTCTTTGCAAAAATATCGATGGCGACGCGGTCGGCTTCTTCTTTCAGTTCGGATTCAATCTCATTCTCTACAGATGGGGCTATCAGACGGCTTGCTGCATCTGAAACTGCATCGGCAATCAATGCATCGGCATCATCACTCACTTCTCTAGGAATGAACGCATCGCACAACTTATCGATTAATTGTTCTTTAGATTGACCGATATCGAATTTCACTTTGAGTAGTCCTTCACGTTCTGCTCGACGAATCGCGAGATACTGATGCGACGATATTCGACTGATTTTCTGCGAAAAATCGGCATACTGTGCAAAGGGTGTGGCTACAAGTTCTGCCGCCTTATCTTTAATAGGCGCAGCTGTAATAGATGCCATCCTACGGTAAAAATTACGAGTAATATTGCGAAGACGTGTCGACTCCGATGCCCATTCTGCTATGATATCCATAGCTCCTGCAAGTGCTTCTTCTTCCGTCAGTCCGATAGCCGAGGTGTAGGTAATAGCAATCCTATTTCTATCGAAATTGCGCCCCTTCATAATAATCTTTGCAAGCGGTTCGAGGCCTTTTTCTCGAGCTATGGTAGCACGAGTGCGGCGCTTTGGCTTAAACGGCGCATATATATCTTCAACATCTGTTGCCGATTGCGCTGCTTCGAGCATTTGTGCCAACTGCGGTGTCATAGCCCCGGCTTCTTCGATGGCTTGGCGGACGAATTCTTTACGTTCTTCGAGTTTGCGTACTTGTGCAAGGGTATCCTCGATTGCACGGACTGCAACCTCATCGAGAGAGCCGGTACGTTCTTTACGATAGCGACTAATAAAAGGTACTGTTGCACCTTCGTCAAGTAATGCGACAGTCGCCTCAACACCCTTCAATGGGAGCGAGAGGCGACCGGCTATGGTCGTGATGATTTTATTCATCGTCTTAAAGTAAACAAAGTGATTTCAGGAGTTGCTCCGATTCGTGCGGGTATCCCAACTGTGCCTATACCAATATTCACATACAAATCGTGAGCTTTGTCAGAGTCGGAGTACATTCCACCCCAAGTTCTATATCGCAACGCTGCAGGTGAAAGACCACCAACAGCGACTTGCATTGCATGGGTATGGCCGGATAGTGTTAAAGCTATGTTTTTATCAGGACTTTCTGCTATATCCTCTACCCAATGTGCGGGATTGTGGCTCAAGAGAATCTTGAATGTCGGGTCTGCTAGGTCGTATGGATATGCCTCGTCCAAATCGCCATAAACAGGGAAAGGCGGGTCTCCGATATTCTCGACACCAATGAGGACTAGCGAGTCGCCATCGGCATAAAAAGTCTTATATTCGTTATTTAGCATCTTCCAACCCATATTATGCTGCATATCTATAAGCAACTGCAAATTGGCTTCTTTCTCGGCAGGACTCTTCCACTTGTAGTAATCGCCATAATCGTGATTACCTAAGATTGAATACACTCCCAAGCGAGCGTGTAAGCGGCTCAAGGCTTCTACAAATGGAGTTAGTTCTTCGCTAAAACGGTTGACGATATCACCGGTAAAAACGACTAAATCAGCATCAAGAGCATTTACTGCATCGACTAGACGCGACACATACGATGTATCTGCGCCGTAACTGCCTACATGGAGGTCGGAAATCTGAGCAATCGTAAACCCGTCGAATGCGCCGGGCAATGATGAATTGTGATATTCAACTTCTTCAACATCGATATTATATCGGTTGGCTGCACCATACCACACAAGCACGAAAGTAAGCATAGCCAACACTTTCGGCACTACTTTACCTCCGGGCAAGCGCTTGCCATGCCACAAATGTGGCAATTTGCCAATGAAATCGAATAGCACAAAGATGTACTTCGGGATATATACGCTTGAATAGGCGTAAATAGCCCACATCATATTGACTAAATCAGAATTTGATGACGACTTCTTAGGCCAGCAAATTACCAGCAGGAAGAAAAGCGACATCAACACTGATGTAATGACAGACGTACGACGCCAAAATTTGATATTTCGACGACATCGCTGCCATACGGCGCGGCAGATATACCAATCACACAAGATGCCAATCAGCAAGATTGGTAGAACGAGGAGTAAAGGAAGTCGCATCGATGATTATGCCTTAGCTGCAAGCTGATTTTTGAGGGGATTTGAGTACATTGAAAGCATCAATTCACGCATAAATACGCGTTCTTCGTCGGTAATATTTTCAACATCAACCTTTGCTAATTGTTCGTTGACGTAAGCGTCGAATGCAGCTACATCTTCGTCGGTATAGTTTGCAGCAAACTCTCTGGTGCCATTAAGCTCATCATGCGCAATATAATTGCATGGGAAGATATGATAACCTGAGTGAATTGACGAATCGATAAAGTCGCATGCACGGCGAACTACTTCGGCACGACTTTCGGCAGGGTCGGCAGCAAGAGCCGGGTTGATACACTTGCCGAGATGGAAGTGGATGCGTCCCTTTTGTCCGAGCAAACCTGTCTCCATACTGAAAAGGTCGTCGCGCTGACTCTTCTTGAATTCGGGGTCGCGACGACGGAGGAGGAACTCACGCACTTTGAGGTAGTCGTTGGGGTCGTACTCGTACGATATCGATACGGGTGTAATGTTGATTGCTAGGAGATTTTCTTTGCTATCACCACCTCCTGCGAGCGACATCATCTTGACAACGCTTTCTTGAGTAAGGTCGTTGGAGTCTTTCGCACGACCTTCGCGCTGCGCTATCCAAAGCGATTCGTGCATTTCTGATATAGCATAGTGAATATATGCCGATAGCTGACGAGCTGCGTCGAGTGCCTGACGAACACCGGTATCGCGCTTAACTATAAAGCTACGATTGAGCTTAACCAAGTCGGTAATCCAATCGAAAATAAGCAAGTTATTACCTATCGCTACTTGAGTGATTGGCAAATTATGACGGATAAAGCAAAGATTGAGGAATGATGCATCGAGCACGATATCGCGATGGTTCGTAATAAATGTGTACGACATCGTAGGGTCGATATTCTCAATGCCACTCATCGATAATCCGTGAGATGTTTTCTTCGCGAGCAACTCGAGGAAAGGCCCCATAACCTTCACTTGAAAATCGATTTGAGATTCGACTGAAAGGAGATTCTGAACGAATGCCTTATAATCAACGTCTGGCATTGCATAGCGGACGGCATGCTCAAATCCTGGTTCTTTCACTAATGAAGTGATTTTGTCGTGGAATTGATCGTCGTTGTAGGGGCGTATATCAGCGAATTGATCGGTAATATCGTGATTATTTTCAGTAGTCTGTGACATGCTTTAAAGTGTGTTTTTGCACTTGTTAAACAAACAAAGTGGTACTTCCAAGGTGGTGATTACTCAGTAGGCGCTACGGGTTCTTCAATAGGTAGAATACCGTCTGGACGTTCGTGTAATGGCGAAGGTCTGCGCCGAGGAATGTTTGGCGGAGTGCGACCGGCTTCTGTCATACGACTTTCCATCGCCTCCGGTATTACGAAAATATCTTCGACTGACAGAGGACGCATATCTTCAAACCAATCGAATTTTGATAGATAGTAATCTTTTTTCTTTGCGAGAAATAGTGGCGTCGCGGCTCCCGTAGTCTGCGGCCACATCTTTATCTTCTCCGTTGTACGATTGCGGAATAAAGCTGTAAGGAAGCTACTTTGAGCATTTACAAGCTTATTAATCGTAGAGTCATTCTCTTCCGGATACATAATAATCTCAACATTTCCATTGATGTCGAGCTGGCGCATTTCTCCATTTTCAAAACGTGCCACCATTTCCTTGCCGCTGATTTGATTGTAGTGGTCGCCTTCGATATGCTTAGCTACAAAACCATTTTTAGGCAATATTGCACGTTCGATTGTCGAGTCATTTAATTCAAGTTCAATTACATCGCCAAAGACTTGCTGATCTTCGTTCCAAACCACCGGATTGACAAACATACGAAGCATCGAGTCGGCTTGCGTAAAGCGCATCGAATCACAAACACCCTGCATATCACGGCGATAGAATCGAACTCGTGGATATATCACCGCTACATGAGAAGTATCGATACGTGTATGAGCTGGAATTCGGCTCAATGTGTCTTCGGGGACATCTATCGAGTCGAATCGTGCAAACGATTGGATGTAACGTCCGTGGAGGAAAAGTGTGTCAGGACCGGAATACTCAACGATCATTGCTCTACCTGTTGCAAAAGAGCTATCTGCTAATTCGTTATAGAATCCATAATCAGCATGTAACTCTATGTGTTGTGCGGTATCGGTAAGAACCATAGCGCCAAACGCTTCTCCATAGCCGGCATTGCGGTCGTAGAAAATCGTATCTGCTGTCAGTGTCTGCCCTTGTGAAGTAACAACTGTCGAACGATCGAAAAGCGTAGTTCGGTTGCTATCAGTATCATAGACGCCTAAAGATGTATAGACGGTCCCCCTTGCATTGATAATCGACGATGGAGAATGTAACTCCGCAATATGTGTCGTTGTATTGTAGTAGAGGGTATCTGAATAAATATCTAGAGTATCCGTATTGTTGCGCGAATTAAGGTGCACATTCGTATAGAAAATGGCCTCCTTTGTAGATGGTGCGTATTCACCGTATAGCGACGTCAACGTATTTGACGGGTCGGAAAGCGTTCCTCCTACTTCATAGTAACCCAGGTCGAATCTCATGTCGTAGATAAAGATATCGGTCTGAAGTTCTACTTCTCGGTTGATAAGTCGCACTTTCTTTCCGGGTGCAGCATAAAGTGTGGCAATCTCCTGAATGCCGTCAAAATTGAGTTCGTCAGCAAATACGAATAGCGTATCACCTTGCTCCATACTCACGTTCCCGAAAGCGTCCATCGACTCTGTTTCAGCAACGTAGTGAGCGCTATCGCACTTCATAATCATCGGACCTTTGGTAAAGACTACGTCGCCTTTTAGAATCATAAAACTGTCTTCCGGATTTTTGAGAAGTACGTCGGCACGCTCCAAGAAAACTCGATTGCCGGTCGAACGGTCGGCCGAAGGAATCTGGGGGCGTATATCAGGTACGTCCGGGCGACTTTGGGTCGTCCGGGCGACAATTACCGGCAGCGCAATAGCCAGTAGAAGAACGGTTATGATAGTAAATTTAGCACGCATAGGCACCTATGGTCGACGAGTGCAAATGCTTATTTTGTTTTAATCCAACCTTCGTGTTGAAAATCACAACCACGCCAACCTTCTTCGATACGCACGTAAGTATCTTTAATCTTCTTGGCCAACCATTCATCGAGAATCTGCTGGCTTTTAGCATTTTCGTACATATCTTTGATAGTCTGATAGTCATCCGCCAGGTTTGCTGTATGTGCTTCGATGCGATTAGAAAGGCGGACCATAGCAACAATTTCGCGGTCGCGTTTCGGGTCTCGCATGATAAACGGTTTCGAGATTTCACCGGGTTGGAGGTTGCCGACCACTCGCGCGATTTCCTGAGGCAATTCAGACATCTGGAAACGAGTTGTTCCGTCGTTGTTGTTTACCATTACACCATTACTCATACGAGTATCTTTATCTTGCGAGATAAAGCGTACGGCTTCTTCAAATGGAATTTTCTTAGTATCAACGATATCAACTCGAAGACTATCGAGGCGATTGATAGCTTCAACGAGGTCTTTTTCAGCAACTTTCGGCTTTAGAAGAATATGACGAGTGTTGATACGGTCGCCACGTTTTTCAATAAGCTGAATAATGTGAAAACCATACTCCGACTCAACGATTTTTGATACCTTTTTAGGGTCATTGAGGTTAAAAGCAACTGCCGCATACTCCGGAACAAGCTGCCCACGTCCCATAAAACCTAGTTCACCACCACGAACACTTGAGCCCGGATCCTCTGAATAAAGGATTGCAAGAGTAGAAAAGTCACTTTCTCCCTTTGTAACGCGATCGGAGTAATCGCGCAAACGAGCCTTGATATCATCTATTTCTTGACGAGGGATAATAGGGTTGAGAGTCAAAATCTGCACTTCAACCTGGAGGGGTACAAAAGGCACACTATCGGTAGGAAGTTCATCGAAATAACGACGCACGTCCCCCGGAGTTACTTTGATATCCTTGGTAAGATTTGAACGAACTTGCTGTACTCGACTACGATTACGCATCATAGTAGCATAGTACTCACGAATTTCCGTTAGAGGCTTATTGAAGTACTGTTCAACTTTTTCTTTAGTACCGAGGTTATTAATCAAAAAGTTGATTTGGCTTTCAACTTGCATCTGCACCATTGATTCTTGCACTTCGATACTATCCAACTCTGCCTGGTGTAGATATAGACGTTCAATCGCAATCTGTTCAGGGATAACACAGTAAGGATCTCCGGAAATAGATGCGCGCTCATTAAGCATATCTTGATAAGTCTGCTCGATCTCCGATTTATATATAGGCTCATCACCTATCATCCATGCCACTTCTTCAATGACATTGTCGGCTGTGGCGGTAAAAAGGGAGAGTGCAAGGGTCAGAGCCGAAACTGCAAATATTATCTTTTTCTTCATAAAAATATGTCGCCTTTAAAGGGAATATCTGCAAAGGTAAGCCATTTTTCGCAATCACGACTTTATATTAAAGTTTTTTATCAATTAGAGCACAAAAAAACGGGAGAAGTATTTAGCCTCTCCCGATCAAATCGGCTTGGGTATGGTCAGTAAATACCGATTCGATAAAATAAAAAAAAGCAGATCTTCGACAATACTTGTCGAAAACTGCTAAAATGTAAACATACCGTTGTTTCAATCAAGGGCCTCGGCTCCTTAAAGGCTACATAGTTAAATTTGAGGATAAAAAAAGCGCGGGAGTCTGTACTTGTTACCGTCCCGCTTCTGAGGCTTCTCGCATTACCTTGTCTATGAAGGACGGCAACGCAGAAGCCCACGCCAATATGCAATACTACCTCAGCATTATAATAACACCGAGAGTAACTATACAACATATCCACGGGCATCTACCGCTGCCATGCTCTTGTCATAGACGAAATTTTGCGAGAATTTCAGAAGCCAAGAACAAGCGCTAGTAAACGCTTTTTCAAAAAATAAACAACAGCCCACCCTCAAACCCCGACCCGGGGCTTCGTTGCGGGTCTGTGCTGCAAAGTTCGCAATTTCCGTTCAATATCGCAAGCAAATTACAAATATTTCGATAGTTTTCATCGGAACAAACGGGTATTTTTAAATTTTGGTATTTCGAGAAAAAATTGTACCTTTGTAAGCTTAAAAATTGAACTGAAAACATGGCAGAAAAACAAGAGGAATACAGCGCCAGTAACATTCAAGTCCTTGAAGGTCTTGAAGCGGTGCGTAAGCGCCCCGCGATGTATATTGGCGACATATCCGAAAAGGGTCTTCACCACCTCGTGTACGAAGTGGTGGACAACTCCATCGACGAAGCTCTGGCAGGATATGCCAAAGAAATCAACGTTACAATAAACGAAGATAATACAATTACCGTCGAAGACGACGGCCGCGGCATCCCCGTGGATATGCACGAGAAAGAACATAAGAGTGCTCTTGAAGTAGTACTCACTGTGCTTCATGCAGGCGGTAAATTCGACAAAGGCTCGTATAAAGTATCCGGTGGCCTTCACGGCGTAGGTGTATCGTGCGTAAACGCACTTTCGACATACCTCCGCGCAGAAGTTCGCCGTAACGGCAAAGTTTACGCTCAAGAGTATAGCTGCGGCAAACCTACTACTGAGCTTAAAGTAGTTGGCGAAAGCGATCATACCGGCACGACTATTACTTTCAAGCCCGATGCGAGCATCTTCACCACTACAGTCTACAACTACGACACCCTCGCAAATCGTCTTCGCGACCTAGCGTTCCTTAACGCAGGTATCATACTCCACCTCACCGACCGTCGTCGCACCGACGCCGAAGGCAAGCCTTTCAAGGAAACATTCCACTCGAAAAACGGTCTTCGCGAATTCGTAGAGTATATCGACGCCAACAAAGAATCGCTCATCAACGACGTAATCCACCTCAACACAGAGCGTGGCGGCATCCCCGTAGAAGTTGCATTGACCTACAATACCACTTCGAACGAGAATATCTACTCATACGTCAACAACATCAACACCATCGAAGGTGGTACACACCTCACCGGCTTCCGCCGCGGTCTTACCACCACCCTCAAGAAGTATGCCGACGACAACAACTTGCTCAAAAATGCAAAAGTTGAAATTGCCGGCGATGACTTCCGCGATGGTCTTACCGCTGTTATCTCGGTTAAGGTAATGGAGCCTCAGTTTGAAGGGCAGACCAAAACCAAGCTCGGCAACAACGAAGTAATCGGAGCCGTAAGCGCCGCTGTAAGCGAAGCCCTCGGCTACTACCTTGAAGAGCACCCTGCACAGGCAAAGACTATCGTAGAAAAGGTAGTACTCGCTGCTCGTGCTCGCCACGCTGCCCTCGCAGCACGCCAGCAGGTACTCCGCAAGACTCCGCTCGTAGGTGGTGGTCTTCCTGGTAAACTCACCGACTGTTCAAGCCGTACAGCAGAAGACTGCGAACTATTCCTCGTCGAAGGTGACTCGGCAGGTGGCACCGCCAAGCAGGCTCGCGACCGCCGATTCCAAGCAGTCCTCCCCCTCCGCGGTAAGATTCTTAACGTAGAAAAAGCACTCGAACACAGAGTATTCGACAACCAAGAAATCGCAAGCCTCTTCCGCGCACTTCGAGTTACCATCGGTACTGAGGACGACCCCAAAGCACCCAACTTATCAAAACTCGCATACCACAAGGTGATTATCATGACCGATGCCGACGTCGATGGCGCCCACATCGCAACCCTCTTGATGACATTCTTCTTCCGTCGTATGCGTCCGCTCATCGAGCAAGGCCACTTATACCTCGCATCACCCCCATTGTACAAATGTAAGATGGGTAAAAACGAAGAATACTGCTGGAACGACATGCAAGTTCAGCAATTCATAGCAAAATACGGCGAACGAACCACCATCCAGCGATATAAAGGTCTTGGTGAGATGTCGGACGAAGAATTGCGCACAACCACCATGTCGCCCGAAGGCCGTATCCTCAAGCAAGTCCAGATCAGCGATGCTGCTGAAGCCGACCGTATCTTCTCGATGCTAATGGGCGAAGACGTTGCACCGCGCCGCGACTTCATCGAGTCGAATGCGACTTACGCTAACATCGACGCATAATCATTACCAACCATAAAGCTCCCCGACGCGTTATAGATATATACATTATATAATATAATCGCCGGGGATGCTGTTACTCCGAGCTTAATTGCTTTCACAGACTATGCCAAAGGTAACAAAAAAGAAAAAACAAGCCGGCCGCATCCGCACTGATGTCGACAGCTTCGTAGCCCACAACGGCTCGGGCACCTTTAACTACAAGCAAGTATCGGCTGCCATAGGCGAAACAAGTCTAGCCTCGCAGCGCATCGTTGCACTTTATCTGGCAGAACTGGCTTTCGATGGCATCCTCATCGAGACAGCTCCGGGCAAGTACAAAACACCTAGCCGCACAGTGAAAGCCCGAGGCGTATTTGTGCGCCGTAGCAATGGCAAAAACAGCGTAATTACCGACAACGACGAAGAAGAAATCTTTGTTGCCGAACGTAATTCTATGCACGCTCTCAACGGTGACATCGTCGAAGTAACCATAGCCGCACATGTCAAAGGACGTGAGCCTGAAGCCGAAGTAACAGAAATCATAGAGAAAAAAGAGCAAACATTTATCGGCACTCTCAAAGTCGATAAACACTTTGCATACCTCCTCACCGACTCGAAATATCTTGCTACCGATATATACATCCCTCGCAAGAAACTCAAAAACGGAGAGACCGGCGACAAAGCCATTGTGCGTATAACGCATTGGCCTGATGACGCAAAAAATCCGCAAGGCGAGGTAATTGACATTCTAGGTAAGACCGGTGAAAACACTACTGAAATGCACGCTATTTTGGCTGAGTTCGGCTTACCCTACCGTTACCCCGAAACTGTTGAAAAAGCCGCTGCAAAAATTGATGCCGGAATCACAGACGAAGTTGTAGCAGCACGCCGCGACCTTCGTAATGTAACTACTTTCACCATCGACCCTCGCGATGCAAAAGACTTCGACGACGCACTTTCAATCCGTTGGCTACCTAACGGCAACGTAGAAGTTGGCGTTCACATTGCAGACGTTACTCACTACGTAAAGACCGGCGGCATCATCGACCGCGAAGCCGAGGACCGCGCCACTAGCGTCTACCTTGTCGACCGCACCATCCCCATGCTCCCCGAGCACCTTTCGAACGGAATCTGCTCACTGCGACCCGACGAGGACAAGCTCACCTTCTCAGTTCTCTTTGAGATGGATGAAAACGCCAACGTAGTCAACTCGGAAATTCTTCGCACAGTTACCCGTAGCGACCGCCGTTTTACATACGAAGAAGCACAAGCCGTAATCGAAAGTGGCAAAGGCGACTACGACAAAGAAATTCTCACACTCGACCGTCTTGCCAAAATACTTCGCAAGAATCGATACGATAAAGGCTCGGTAGATTTCGACCGTATCGAAGTTCGTTTCGACATCGATGAGACCGGACACCCAACTAACGTATATTTCAAGGAGTCGAAAGACGCCAACAAGCTCATCGAAGAGTTTATGCTCTTGGCAAACCGCACAGTTGCCGCCGCAATCGGCATTGTGCCTAAGCGCAAGAAACCCAAAGCATTTGTATATCGCGTACACGACCAGCCCGATGTTCAGCGACTGGGCGATTTAGCAGACCTTGCACGCACCTTCGGTTACAAACTAAAGACCAAAGGGACACCCGAGGAAATCAATCGCTCGCTCAACAAAATGCTAAAAGACATCAAAGGTAAAGGCGAAGAAAACTTCCTTTCCACCTTGGCTGTCCGCACGATGGCAAAAGCGATTTATACAACAACCAACATCGGACACTACGGCTTGGGCTTTGAGTACTACACTCACTTCACATCGCCTATTCGCCGCTATCCCGATATGATGGTACACCGACTTCTAGATCGCTACCTCAATGGCGGTCGAAGCGTCAATGTAAAGAAACTCGAAGAAGAATGTAAACATTCATCTGATATGGAGCAACTCGCTGCTAGTGCCGAACGTGCTTCAATCAAATACAAGCAAGTAGAATACATGAGCGACCGTCTCGGTGGCGTATTCGAAGGCGTCATCTCGGGTGTAACCGAATGGGGCTTGTATGTTGAGCTGATTGAAAACAAATGTGAAGGCCTTGTACCTGTTCGCGATCTTGACGATGACTACTACGACTTCGACGATAAAAATTACTGCTTGATTGGACGCAAGAAAAACAACCGCTACCGTCTAGGCGACCCCATAACGGTACAAGTTGCACGCTGCGACCTCCAAAGAAAGCAGCTAGACTTTGTTTTGGTCGATAAAAACAATCCTCCGCGAGGTATCGACAACCTCACAGCAGCGAAGCCTCCGAAAGGCAAAAGCGCCGGATACGAAAAGCCCGGAAAGAAAAAGAAAAACAAACGGCGCTAAACACCGATAAGCCAAAACAAGAAAATGACACGCAGAAAAGGATATATCTCAATCGAAGGGCTCAGAATATTTGCACGACATGGTGTTGCAGCGCAGGAAACCACTGTGGGCAACACGTTTGAGGTAACGGTGCAGCTTGAGTTTAACTGCGAACAAGCGATGCAATCGGATTCCCTCGACCGGACCATAAACTACGCCGCTGTTGTAGACCTAATCAAACAAGAGATGGCGCAGCCCTCTAAGTTGCTCGAGAATGTAGCACTTCGTATCTACGAAAATATTACCAGCCATTATCCGTTGGTCTGCGGTGGATCTATTGCAATCTACAAGTTGCAACCTCCGATAGAAGCCGAGCTCGATCGAGTTGGATTCTGTTTTAGTTGGTGATACTAAAAAGCTGTTTGGAAGATACGCAAAGTAGGTTTTAAACAGCTTTTTATTGCGAGATACAATATCCTGATAATATAAACGTTAAAAAAGTATATCCATCTATCCAATACATTCAATTATGAATTTTAAGACGCTTGTCCTGTCTGCCTCCGTTGTCATTGCAATGACCTCGTGCTCGAATAAGACGGTCCTGCCTTACTTTACCGATATAACTGACCAAAAAGAGGGCATTATACCCAAAAAAGAGTATCTGCCTGAAATACAGTCTGACGACGAACTTCAAATTTTAGTAAGTTCGACATCTCCAGAAGCGACCGCAGCATACAACCTGCCTTTTGTCAACGCAGCCAGTCGCGACGTCATAACCAAAACCTCTACACCTCGCTATCAGACATACGTAGTCGACAGCAAAGGCGATATCGACTTCCCCATTCTTGGCAAGATTCACGTTGCCGGCAAAAACATAGAGCAAATCGAGGATTTGCTATACAATGAAATTTCTCGCGACGTAAAAGACCCAATCGTTACTGTTACTCTAGCCAACTTTAAAGTAGTAGTTGCCGGAGAAGTCAAAACTCCCCAAACAATAACAGTCAGCGGCAATCGCATAAGCATTCTCGATGCTCTTGCAACTGCAGGCGACCTCACCGAGTATGGCGAACGCTCTAACATCCTTATAATCCGAGAAAACAATGGCGAACGCACTTTTGCACATCTCGACCTAAACTCTTCGGATGTGCTTACTTCGCCTTACTACTACCTTCAGCAGAACGACTACGTTTATGTAGCTCCGAATAAAATCCGACAGGCAAATTCGAAATACAACACCAATAATTCATTCAAACTCTCAGTTATTTCGACGGTCGTAAGTGCTTGTTCAGTTATTGCATCATTGATTATCGCGTTGACCAAATAATACCAAAATAAAATGGCAAAGAAAAAGAACTCCGATTTCATTGACCTCTCAGGACTTATACACCAATATACCAAAAAGTGGTATTATTTCGTCATTTCTGTGGTAGTATGCGGATCATTAGCATTGACTTATGCTCTGTTAAGCCTTCCGAATTACGCAGTTAAAGCAAACGTACTTATTTCGCAAGAAAAGGATGCGATGGGTATGGCGACCGGCGAAAATGGTGGTATGGGCGCCCTTTCGATGCTTTTCGGCACAAATGGTAATGTCGACGACGAAATCTTTATTGTATCGTCGCACTCTCTCTACCGCGACGTAGCTCGAGATCTAGGTATTAACATCTCTTACTTGACTCATAAGAACTTCCTCTCCAAAGAGATAGCTTATCCCGAGCACCCGCTCGAAGTTACTCCTGCCGCCGGGATGCTAGATACTCTTGAGACTTCGATTTCTTTCAAAGTAAGCGTAAATGAGAAGGGACAAACTAATATTAAGGCTAAAATGAAACGCCACACCGTGGCAAAAGCCAAAAATGTAGCACTCCCCTACACTCTTAACACTCCCCTTGGCGATTTCACTTTCGCTAAAACTACAACTTATCCAGAAGGTGAAGACCTAGATGCGACCATCACAGTTCGCGGTTACGACTCTGCTGCCGAAGTGCTCGACGAAGAGGTTGATACCGAAATTGCATCGAAGCGAAGCAACGTTATTTCATTGGGCATCAACACAACAAACACAAAATATGGCAAGGCCATTCTCAATGAAATCATCGAGAAATACAATGCTCGCGGTGTAAAAGAAAAAAGAGAACAAAACCAACAGACTGCTCGTTTCATCGAAGACCGCATCAACATTTTGGCTCAAGAATTGAATATCTCAGAGGCCGAAGTACAGCAATACAAGCAAGAAAACGGCATCATCGACCTCGTTGTAGATGCTCAATATAGCCTTGAAAAGAAGGGACGCATTGAAGCGGAATTGCTTACAGCCAAAACTCAAAACGAGATAATCAAAATGACTCTTGAGTTTATCTCGAAACCCGAGAACGCTTACTCGCTTATCCCCACAGCTGTAGATAACGAAGGTCTTCAGAAAGCAATCGAAGCATACAACACTGTAGTGCTTCAACGCGCCGAGATGGCAAATAGCGCTCGTGGCGACAACGCCGGAATGCGTCTTATCTCAGAGCAACTCGATATGATGCGTAGCAATATCAACACCTCTATTTCGCGAGCTCTTGAGACTTCAAACATCTCTGTTCGCGATCTTGAACGCGAAATGAAGGCTACACAGAATACCCTTACAGATATTCCGGCTCAAGAGCGAGAGTATGGCAACCTACTTCGCGATGTAAAAGTAAAACAACAACTCTTCATCTTCTTGCTACAACGCCGCGAAGAGACTGCTATGCTTGCTGCTACATCATACCCCAAGGGTATCACCGTCGATGAAGCTTTTACGCTTAGCGAACCCCTCGGCATGGACAAGAAAGCAATTCTCATCATCGGACTTTTCCTTGGCTTAATCTTTCCTCCGGCAATCATCTACCTTCGCAAACTTATCAATAATCGCTTCGAAACACGTTCTGACGTTGAGAATATGACCGACGTTCCCATTCTTGGTGAAATGTGCATCGACAATAGTGGCCATCAATTAGTGGTAAGTTCAGAAGACACAACCGCAACAGCCGAACTATTCCGCTTGATGCGTAGCAACTTGCTCTTTATCCTCAACGATCCTCGCGACAAAGTAGTACTGATGACATCAACCTCGTCAGGCGAAGGCAAATCATTCATTTCGATTAACCTAGCCGCCTCGATGGCGCTACTCAACAAACGAGTATTGCTCATTGGTATGGATATCCGCAATCCACAGTTGGCTCGCTACTTGGGCATCGCACCGCAATTCGGATTGACTCAGTATCTCTCATCATCGAACATCAGTATCGACCAAATTATCTCTCCAATACGCGAAGTAAACGGCCTCGACGTAATCTGCGCAGGTCCGGTTCCTCCCAACCCAGCCGAACTTCTTATCTCCAATAAGGTGGATACCCTCTTCGAAGAACTCCGCAAGAGATACGACTACATCATCGTTGACACCGCTCCTATCGGTTTGGTTAGTGATACATTCACTCTCGATCGCATCGCTGACGCAGCAGTCTACGTCTGTCGCGCTAACTATACCAAACTCAACAATCTCGAACTTGTCAACGATATCTACGAGCAGCAACGCTTGAAGAAACTATCATTGGTAATCAACGGTACCGCTTCCAAAAAGACCTACGGCTACGGTAAAAAGAAAAGTCATCGTTCGTAAAGCTTCGACGTAGTGATACAAAATCAAACAGCCATAGACATGTCATCGATATACGATGACATACACAATAAAACAGAGAACGCCCGCATCCCTCTCGAACTACCGAGAGAGATGTGGCGTACACCTTTGTGTTTCATGTTGTGTTTGTCATTGCTTGGCTTATACTTCTACCCGATATTGCTCGTCATTGCGATGATGCTTATCAAAGCATGGAAAAACGATCGCTATGACTTTGCGATAATGACATTCTTGCTTTTCGGTGGGTTTGCCATCTTCTCCGATAAGGTTCTACCGGTCAAAATCTACGACATCGGCCTTATCGTTGGATTTATCTGCTTCTTTTTTCTGAAGAAACACGGCCCGCTACGAAAGTTGACTATCATCTACGTAATCTACTCTATCTGCATCATATATCTGGCGACAAAATCGTCGGAGTCGATGAAGATTCAGTTCTACATAATGAGGCAATACTTTAGCTTTATCAGCCTCTTTATTCCGATTGCCATCTTCGGCAACCATCGCTTCGACATCATGGTATTTATGCGCAAATTTATGGTATACCTCTTAATAATGAGTGTATTCTATATCATTGACGCATTTATACTTAAAGGCTATATCTTCGTACCCGGTTCTCACAACTGGTCGGAAGAAATCTCAACGTTCTATCATCCAATTCTAGAGCCATTCCGCATTATACCGGAGCGAAAATATCCACAAGGAATGGTTATGATAGGCGTTGCAATATTAGCAATTTCTCGCTATTTCAGACTCAACAAGTGGCATATATTCATTCTTGGAGCAGCAGCCATGGCTACTCAAACCTTTAGCGTTATCGTAGCTATTCTTGTTTGCATTATTCTTTTTCAAGGCTCTAAAAAGCAGATTATTCGTTTTGCAATAATCAGCACGAGTATAATGCTCTTGGCTGTAGCCATCGACTGTATGTTGCCAATGCGTAATAATGACGAAAGTCAGCTGCGTATTCGTTCATCGTTTATGCAATTCTATGAACTCTCGCAGATGGTCGATGACGAAGACTTGGCACAGTTCGGCTCCGGTCGACTAGCTCAAGCGCTTCCTATTTTGGAGCTAATCACCAACGACAACAAAAAGTGGACCGGACTCGGCTTTATCCACCCTGAAAAGACTACAGCTACGCGTTTCATTATCGAAAACGAATACTTCTCCGACGTAACACAGGCTGTAAAAATCGCTACAGAAGTCGAGATTGCTCAAGTTCAGGTATTTATTCACATCGGGTATTTGGGCTTGATGATCTTCACTTCGTTCTTTATAGCTATGTACTTTGTAGTGCGGAAAATGCGATTTAGAGCAGTATTTATGGCAGCAGCACTATTCTGTTTTCTAACCGGACTAGCAGGTTTTGCCACATCATATACTTATATGGGCATGAGTATCATTACATTCAGCCTCGCTATCGTACTTCTTGCCGACAAACAAGAACAGAAAGACAAAGAAGAAAAAGAGGCCCGAGAACGCAAGGTTTCCGAGCCTGATTATAAGATTTTACTTCAATAAGAGAAAACTATCCGAATTGGCGATGTAACTCAAGGAAACGCTTGAGAATATCATCGCCAAATTTTGCCATAGACGCTTCGACTCGGTCGTATGGCTTACGTTTCAGATCTCCACTTTTGCTATAGAAACAATCAGCATAGCAGACAAGTTTCTCCAATAACGACTCGGGCATATATGAGCGACCTTCGGGTATCGGAAGGGCGCGAGCCGCGATGTCGGCTTCTGTAAGGCCGGCACCGGTATGTCGTTCGGCCACGCGTGCATATATCTCCGGCACTTCCATGGCACGAAGCATATCGGCACCAATCGGACCATGACAAAGGTAAGGAGCCGAACCATAACAGCCAATACCCGGCGCATTCGTACGGATAATGCCAATGTCGTGCAACATTGCAGCAGCCTCAACCTCATCGAGATCGACAGGAAGGTTGAGACGCTTGGCGATGGCGATTGCTTCGTCAGCCACAGCACGACTATGAGAGAGCAAAATCCCGCTGACCTTGCGGCCCGCGGGATATATGCTATTGATAATTTTCAAATAGTCGACTTTCATTATTCTACGAAAGTAATCCAACCGTGAGTATCAGGTTCTTCGCCATGACGAATAGCTTCAAGACGACGAACGAATTCGGTGGTAATAGGGCCGGGCTTGCCGTCCTTAGAGATAATGTACTTCACACCGGTGTCGAGGTCGTGAACTTCACCAACAGGCGAACATACAGCTGCAGTACCGCAAGCTGCTGCTTCAGATACTTCTGCGAGCTCGTCGACAGTGATATGACGCTGTTCTACTTCGATACCCATTTCACGAGCGAGCTCCATAAGGCTCATATTGGTGATAGAGGGAAGGATAGAGTCTGACTTGGGAGTGATATACTTGCCATCTTTAATTGCGTAGAAGTTGGCAGGACCACATTCGTCGAGATATTTCTTTTCTTTGGGGTCGAGATAAAGAACAGCCGAGTAGCCCAATTCGTGAGCCTTGTGCCCAGCACCGAGCGATGCAGCATAGTTGCCACCCACTTTCCAACGACCTGTACCCTGAGGAGCAACGCGGTCGAATTCGCGCATAATGCAGATATTGGTATTGCGGAAGCCGCCTTTGAAGTACGGTCCAACGGGAGTAACCATAACAATGAAGAGATATTCGTCAGCTTCTTTTACACCAATGCGTGGGCTCATACCGATTTCGAGGGGACGGATATACAGCGATGCTCCACTGCCATACGGAGGAACGAAACGTTCGTTAAGTTTCACAGCGCGGATACACATTTCCTCAAAGATTTCAAGAGGTACGGGCTGCATAAGAAGACCGCGAGCAGATTCCTGCATACGTTTTGCATTTTCGCGAAGACGGAAGATGCGGATTTTGCCGTCTTTTCCACGGAAAGCCTTAAGACCTTCGAAGATTTCCTGGCCGTAATGCAATGTAGTAGCGGCCATGTGGATATTGATAGAATCGGATTGCGATACTTCGATAGGGCCCCATTCGCCGTTGCGGAAGGTACAACGTACATTATAATCTGTCGGTACGTAACCAAAGGGAAGGTTGCCCCAGTCAATGTCTTTGTCCATTATTTTTCAGGTTTAGTTATTCACCGCAAAGGTAAACAATTTTTTTGTATAAACTCCATTTTGTACAGAAAAGTTGAGATTGAGAATGTAAAAGAGGATGTAAAAAAATATTACTATAAAATAATGGTGTAAAATTATTGCGTATGTCCGCGTAGATAGCGAACGAGTGTACTTCACGAATCCGATAATGGTTTTTGCTCTATGAATTTGGCTTATAAGTTGGCGAAGGCTGATTTGTGTGTCAAATATTGAAGAAATCACCGAAATAAACGCATATTCGATCTCCGGAACTTGTGTTCATAGCTCAATCGCCACAAGTTCAGATCGGTTCAACTTACCCAATAAAGGTTTATACATCCTCAAAGTTGGCAACCAAGTACAAAAGCTAATAGTGCGGTAAATCGTCGCCACGTTTTAAAGCTATACAAGGGTGTTTGCCGCTAAACTACCGCAAATGCCCTTAAATATTTCTATGCTCGCTGGTATGAAAAGTGCAGTATTTTGTGTAACTTTGCATTATCAAAAATTTTTGAAGAAAATATGAATTCATGTACCTGCAGCAAAGGGATTGCCGACGAGACGTTGAAGGCAGAAATCCTTAAGCTAAAGAAAGATAAAAAGGCTGTGGTGCTTGCACACTACTATGTCGATGGCGCCCTCCAAGATATTGCCGACTATGTAGGCGATTCGTTGGCTCTTGCCCAGAAAGCCGCCGAAGCTTGTAAGGACGCGCGCATCGTGGTGATGTGCGGTGTTAATTTTATGGGCGAAACCGTCAAAGTTCTTTGCCCCGATAAGAAAGTGCTTGTGCCCGACAATGCTGCGGGCTGCTCGCTTGCCGACAGTTGTCCTGCCGCTGATTTCGAAGCATTTGTAAAAGCGCATCCCGACCATACCGTTATCTCGTACGTCAATACTTCTGTAGAAGTTAAGGCTCTCAGCGACGTGCTCGTAACCTCGGGTAACGCGCGCAAAATCGTCGAAAGCTTTCCTGCCGATGCAAAATTGATTTTTGGGCCCGACCGCAATCTCGGCTCATATATCAACTCCGTAACCGGTCGCAATATGCTTCTGTGGGATGGCGCTTGCCATGTACACGAGCGTTTCTCGGCGGAAAATATCATCAAACTCAAAGAAGAACATCCAAATGCACCCGTGCTCGTACACCCCGAGTGCAAACGTCCGGTAGTTCTTTTGGCAGACAAGGTAGGTTCTACTGCCGTACTGCTCAAATACGCACTCGAAAGCGATAAAGACGAGTTTATCGTAGCGACCGAAAGCGGTATCCTCCATCAGATGCGCAAAGGCGCGCCCAACAAGCGTTTTATCCCTGTACCACCGATTGATAGTACTTGCGGCTGCAACGATTGCTCATATATGAAGCTCAACACCCTCGAGAAACTTCGCGACTGTCTTATCAATGAAGCTCCCGAAGTAACCGTTGCTCCCGACTTGGCAGAAAAAGCTCTACGCCCCATCAATCGTATGCTCGAACTTTCAAAGTAAACTCACACCATAACAATGGAATATAATCATAAAGACATCGAAGGCCGCATCCATCAGTATTGGAAAGACGGCGATATATATCGAGTAGACATCGACAAATCACGTCCCAAATTCTACGTTCTCGACATGTTCCCCTACCCTTCGGGAGCCGGTCTCCACGTAGGGCACCCACTTGGCTATATTGCCAGTGATATCTACTCTCGCTACAAACGTCTTCAAGGCTTCAACGTGCTCCACCCCATGGGCTTCGACGCTTACGGTTTGCCTGCCGAGCAGTATGCCATCCAGACCGGCCAGCACCCCGAAGTAACAACTCGCGAAAACGTTGCTCGCTACCGCAGCCAGCTCGACAATATTGGTTTCAGCTTCGACTGGAGCCGCCAAATCCGCACTTGTGATCCCGAATTTTACAAGTGGACACAGTGGGCGTTCTTGAAGATGTTCGGCTCGTACTACGACCGCACAGCCGACCGCGCTATGCCAATCGAAAACCTCATTGCAAACTTCGAAGCAAAGGGTACAGAGGGCGTAAACGCTGCTTGCACTAAAGAGCTTACTTTCACTGCCGACGAATGGAAGGCAATGAACAAAAAGCAGCAAAGCGATACCCTTATGAACTACCGTATCGCCTACCTCGGCAACTCTATGGTGAACTGGTGCCCCAAACTAGGCACTGTGCTCGCCAACGACGAAGTAAGCGAAGGTCTCTCAATCCGTGGCGGCTACCCTGTTGAACAGAAAGAGATGTGGCAGTGGAGCTTGCGTGTATCGGCCTATGCTGAACGACTTCTTCAAGGTCTCGATAAAATCGACTGGTCGGATTCTATCAAAGAGACTCAACGCAACTGGATTGGCCGCTCAGAAGGTGCTGAAATGCGTTTCAAAATCGACGGTCAAGACCTCGAACTCGAAATCTTCACCACAAGAGCCGACACTGTATTCGGTGTAACATTTATGGTGCTTGCTCCCGAAAGCAAATACGTCGATATGGTAACCACCGCAGAACAGCGTACCGCTGTCGACGAATACCTCGCATCGATTCGCCACCGCACCGAGCGCGAACGTATGATTGACAAACGCGTTACCGGTGTATTCTCTGGCTCGTATGCAATCAATCCTCTTTCGGGCAAGAAAGTACCCGTTTGGATCAGCGACTACGTACTCTCGGGCTACGGCACCGGCGCAATTATGGCTGTGCCGGCACACGATAGCCGCGACTATGCTTTCGCACGTCACTTCGATCTTCCCATCATCCCACTCATTGAAGGTGCCGACGTATCTGAGCAGTCGATGGATGCCAAAGAAGGTATTATGATTAACTCGGAAGGTCCGTCTCTCAACCTCAACGGGATGACCGTAAAAGAGGCAATTGCTGCCGCTAAAAAATATATCGAAGAGGCAGGTATCGGCCGCGTAAAAGTAAACTATCGCCTCCGCGATGCAATTTTCAGCCGCCAGCGCTATTGGGGCGAACCGATCCCTGTCTGCTATGTAGACGGCATTCCCACTGCATACGAAGGACTTCCCCTCGAGCTTCCCGAAATCGACAAATATTTACCCACCGAAACAGGTGAGCCTCCTCTAGGTCGAGCTAAAAATTGGGCGACACCCGAAGGCTATCCCCTCGAACTCAACACGATGCCCGGCTTTGCAGGTTCGTCGGCTTACTACCTCCGCTATATGGATCCACGCAATAACGACGCCCTCGTATCGAAGGAAGCAAACGAATACTGGCGCAGCGTCGACCTCTATGTCGGTGGTTCTGAACACGCTACCGGCCACTTGATTTACAGCCGTTTCTGGAATAAGTTCCTCTATGACTACGGCGAAATCGTTGACGACGAACCTTTCCGCAAGCTCATCAATCAGGGCATGATTCAAGGTCGAAGCAACTTCGTATATCGCATTAAGGACTCAAACACATACGTAAGTTACGGTCTTAAAGACCAATACGACACCACACCCATTCACGTCGATATCAACATCGTCAACAACGACGTTCTCGACACCGAAGCCTTCAAAGCTTGGCGCCCCGAATTTGCCACTGCCGAGTTCATCCTCGAAGACGGCAAATATCTCTGCGGCAACGCGGTAGAAAAGATGTCGAAATCGATGTTCAACGTCGTTAACCCCGACGATATGATCGAACGATATGGTGCCGACACCCTCCGCTTATACGAAATGTTCCTCGGCCCGGTAGAACAGAGCAAGCCATGGGATACTCACGGCATCGATGGCGTTTACCGCTTTGTGAAGAAATTATGGTCGCTCTACTGGAAGGGCGATGATATGCTCGTAACCGATGCAGAGCCTACCAAGGACAACCTCAAGAGCCTCCACAAACTCATCAAGAAAGTAAGCGGCGACATCGAAGCATTCTCGTTCAACACCTCGATTGCTGCGTTTATGATTTGCATCAACGAGTTGGCACAGCAAAAATGCAACTCTCGCAAAGTTCTTGAAGAGCTCCTCGTGGTTCTCGCGCCCTTCGCCCCCCACGTTACCGAAGAATTGTGGCACACAGCACTCGGCAACGAAGGTACTATCTGCGATGCCAAGTGGCCCGAATTCTGCGAAGATTACCTCAAGGAAGACAACGTTACTATGGCAGTGTCGTTCAACGGCAAAGCGCGTTTCAACATCACCGTACCAGCAGGCACGCCCAACGATGAAGTACAAAAAATTGCGATGGAAGACCCTGCTGCCGAAAAATGGCTCGACGGAAAGACTGTCCGCAAAGTCATCGTTGTTCCCGGTAAGATTGTAAACATCGTAGTAGGATAACAACAATAAAACGCAACAAGAAATCGTTAACTATTTGATGGAAAAGATAGTTTTCGCAACAAATAACGCTCATAAGCTTGCCGAGTTACGCCAAATGCTCGGCGAGCGCTATGAGTTGTTGTCGCTCAAAGAGATAGGTTGCTTCGACGACATACCCGAAACCGCTGACTCCTTTGAGGGCAATGCTATCATAAAAGCACGTTGGGTAAAAGACCACTACGGATACGACTGCTTTGCCGACGACTCCGGTATCGAAGTCGATGCTCTCGACGGCGCCCCCGGTATCCTCAGTGCTCGTTTCGCCGGATCGCACGGCGACGACGATGCCAATAATGCTTTATTGCTCAAAAAAATGGAAGGAGTAGAGAACCGTCGCGGACGTTTCCGTTGCGTCATCGCTCTCATCCAAGGCGATAACGAACCTGTTACCTTCAGCGGTGCTGTCGAAGGCAATATAATGCACTCGCTTTCAGGATCTGGCGGTTTTGGCTACGACCCGCTATTCCAGCCCCTCGGTTGGAATTGCTCGTTTGCCGAAGTAAGTCCTGACGAAAAGCACGCCATTAGCCACCGAGGCAAAGCCGTTGCCCAATTAGTCGACTATCTGTCGAAACATTAATCAAACCACGACACGCATTTCAATCATGCTAAAAAAAACGTTTCTACTGCTCATATTTCTCGCTGCGCTTGCAGCAGCACAACCGTTGTTTGCCCAGCAAAAGACCGGCAGTTGGACCGTCTACCCCCACATCGCCAACACTTACACCAACGTTATCGAGACCGACTCAAAGCTATATATGCTTTCCGGCGGCACGTTGATGCATTTATCGTTCGACGATAACGAATTCTACGTGTACACAGCCGAAAAGATGACAGCCAATGGTGGCATCTCGAATATCTACTACAATGCCGACGACAAGTATCTACTTGCAGCATACACCGACGGTAATATCGATTTGGTGTACGACAACGGCAAGGTGGTGAATATGCCCGAAATCAGAGACGCTGTTCTCTCGACATCGCACACAATCAACCATGTTTCGTTTTTCGACGGGAAAATATACGTAGCAACGGCATTCGGATTGGTAATTTATGATGGCAAACGCCATGAGGTAATCGAATCTGGCATTTACAACATAGATTTATCGCATGTTTTTGTTATCGACGGTAATGTAATGGTGCGCGAGTCGAAGAGCAGAGCATTGTTCTTCGCCCCCGTTGAAGGCAAACACAACGAATACTCAAAGTTTACACAAATCGGCAATATGTATAGCGATGCCGCTTACGCCAACGACTTGGCTATACTCCCCTCCGGCGAAATTCTATACGTACAGGATGGCAAGGTGTGGCGACGCATGATGAACTTCGAAGGCAAATGGGGCAAAAATACCGAAGTACTCGGCATCGCCGCTCCCCTAACCCAGACCGCAACCGGTGCAACCGGAGTCGTTGATGGCAAATTATATATAATCGATGATGAAGGTATCGAAACAACGGCTCTCCCGGCAGAAGCCATGGGCGCTTTTACATATTTAGGTTCAAATAAATCAATTTGGGTCGAAAATGGGTCCGGTTTGACTCAATACGACCTTTCCGGAGAAACTCCTACTCAACAACTATCGGTACTACTGCCTGAAGGATTCAATGCCGAAGAACCATCACAGATGGTGTGGAGCGCCGATGGCAATCGCCTTTACGTTACATCTGTCTCAGCAACATACATATACCAAAACGTAGGCGACAACTATGATTGGCCTTCATTTGTCGACAAAGTTGAAAATGGGACAATCTCCGACGTTGCCGTTCGAAACGCATCGCAATATGCATCGACGTACCCCGACTTCCTATACGACAAAGCAACCGACCGTCTTGGCGGAACTCTTCGTATGGTGGAAGACCCCGACGACCCCGAAACATACTATATTGCCAGCAATGCAGCCGGTGGTGTGGTTGTAAAGGATAACAAAATTGTTACAATCTTCAACAAGTCGAATTCACTCGTCCCGACTACATCCGAAGATGGTAGTTCATGGTGGCTTACCCGCGTTCTCGACGTAAATATCGACAATGATGGCAACCTATGGATGGGTGTCGGCTATACCAAACAAACTTACGGCATACTTACCGCAGATAAACGTAAAGGCGACTTGACGAAGATTTCTAAAAGCGATTGGATTACCGTCCCCGGATTTTTCCAAGACGAGACCACTCTCAATCGCGACTGCAAATCACTTTTCTTGAAGAAGCACCCCAACTACGCTATTTTCGTATTAGGCGGTAGCGAGTACGGCTTTGTAGTTTATAACAATAATGGCACTCCGCTCAACTTCAAGGACGACAAGTATGTACAGCATACATCGTGGACCGATACCGAAGGCAATCCTCTCACACCTTATCATATCCAATCGGTAACAGAAGATGCCGATGGTCGCATTTGGTTTGGTACAAGCAGTGGCCTATTTATAATGGAAAATCCGGCCGATGCATTCACAGCCGACTTCAGAGTAAAGCGCCCCATTGTACCTCGTAACGACGGCACCATCTACGGCGACTATCTACTCGACGGAGAAAGCATCTATGCTATCGATTGCGACCCGTCGAACCGCAAATGGCTCGGTACAGGATCTTCCGGTGCCTACCTTGTCAACGCCGACGGCACTAAAATTTTGGCACACTACACCCCCGATAATTCATCACTACCGTCTAATATAGTAGAAAGCGTGGCTTGCGACCAACACTCCAACCACGTCTACTTCGGCACACCCAAAGGCGTAGCTCGTTTCGATAGCGACTCGTCGCCTGCAGCCGATGATTATTCAGATGTATATGCCTACCCCAATCCGGTTCGCCCCGAATATACCGGTTGGATTACCATCACCGGATTGATGGATAATTCACTCGTAAAAATCGCCGACACTGCCGGCAATGTATTCTTCCAAGGCACTTCCGAAGGCGGCATGATATCTTGGGACGGCTGCGGCCCAGACGGCAAGCGCGTACGCACAGGTGTCTATCTCGTATTAGCATCACAGAATGCGACCGGGTCTGCGTCCGGAGTGGTAACAAAGATTATGGTGGTGAACTAATACGCAATCATCAGTAAGATCACAAGTTTTAAAGATGAACGAATCTCTACTGCGCTATAAAGATGAGCGCGATAAATCATATGGAATCGCAGGCATGGCTATCACTTTGGTGGCTTGCAATGGCGAAGACAAATTATCTGAAATCAACATCGACGCCGAACCCGGCGAATGTATGGTGATGAATCACGAATTCGGCTTTAAAGGCAGCCCGGCGATGTCGGCTCGCTTCGTATGGGAAGAAACCCTTAAAGACCTTCGTCTCACTACCCTGATGGCGCTCGGTAATATATCGTGCCGACGCCGCATCCTCGAACACAGTCGACTTTCATCAAAACTGACCGAAAAGATCCACAAAGCAGTCATTGATGAAGCACGCGAACACTGCAACCTCGAAAAAGATGAAGCAGAACGCCTCTTCGATAGCTGCTTGCAATATGTCGACCGTATTTTCAGCCACGCCATCATTCCATCGATTGCAACAAACTTTGCAAATGAAATAGCAGAGCGTCGTAGCATGACCGTAACCGAAGCAACCGAGCTTCTGGGGCGTCTCGGACTACGATAACTTTGCTAAATCAAATAAAAATCAGTAACTTTGCCGCGTCGTTGACCTAAAGTCACTGACGCGGTTAAATTATATTATAAATATGTCAACCAATACTGTAGACAACAAACGAAAAGTCACCACATCACGTCTTATCGAGATGAAGCAACGCGGCGAAAAGATCGCTATGCTCACCGCATACGACTACTCGATGGCCAAACTCATCGACGAAGCCGGTATCGATGTAATCCTCGTTGGTGACTCTGCATCTAACGTGATGGCGGGCAATATGACCACTCTGCCTATCACTCTCGACCAAATGATATATCACGCAAAAAGCGTAATCAAAGGCACTCAACGCGCACTCGTAGTGTGCGACATGCCTTTTGGTACATATCAAGGCAACTCAAAGGAAGCTCTCGCTTCGGCTATACGCATTATGAAGGAAAGCCACGCTGAAGCAGTGAAGATGGAAGGCGGCTCTGAAATCCGCGAATCTATCGAACGAATTCTATGCGCAGGCATCCCCGTGATGGGACACCTCGGCCTCACTCCTCAGTCGATCAACAAATTCGGCACTTATGCCGTACGTGCTAAAGAAGAACGCGAAGCCGAAAAGCTCATTGCCGACGCTCGCATGCTTGAAGAAATCGGTTGTTTCGCTCTTGTCCTTGAAAAAATTCCTGCAGCTTTAGCAACCCGCGTAGCTCAAGAAGTATCAATCCCCGTTATCGGCATCGGTGCCGGAGGTGGTGTTGACGGTCAAGTGCTTGTAATGCACGATATGCTCGGAATAAACAAAGGGTTCTCGCCCAAGTTCCTTCGCAGATACGCCGACCTTTCGACAATCATCAACGACGCGGTTGGAAAGTACATCGACGATGTCAAAACATCCGACTTCCCCAACGAAAACGAACAATACTAAAGCAAAACGCGGAAATCCAATCGGTTTTCCGCGTTTTCGTTATAGCTTAAAGGTACTATCCAGTCCTTATTCTTTAAAGAGGCATAAGCGCCACCAATTGACAACAATACAATTGCTAATGAGAGAAATAGCTTCTTCATAATACTATTGATTTTTGATTCACTCGCATAGGTAATATTTTTTTGATTCCACAATTACATAGCCCATTCAGCTAATTTGCTGGCCGATTTTTCTCAAGATTGTTTAAAAAGGGGGACAGAAGGGTAAAAAAGTGTAATAGATTTGCCACTGTTAAATTTTTCTGTTTATATTTGCACATCAACTACAATCTATCCTTATTTACAACATGAAGAAGAAAATTATTACATCCCTTTTAGCGGTAGTTGCAATTGTTGCATCAGTTACCGCCTTTGTCGCCCAAGCCGACGACAATCAAACTGCGTCGCAAATCACTAGCGGCAATTCGTCGACCGGAAATATTTCGGTCGGTGGACGTTTTATCTCTCAAGACGATTTTATCAGAGCTTCGGAGCAGACTGTCAATGGAGTTGTGTCTGTCAAGAGTTTTGCCACTCCTCGCCAACAGCAGCAGGCTGAAAGTTACTATGGCGATCCTCTTTTCGACTTTTTCTTTGGTTCGCCTCGCCGTCAGCAGCCTCGTCGCCAGCAGGAGAAACCCCAACAGCAACAGATTGGACTCGGTTCTGGCGTCATCATCAGTGCTGATGGTTATATCGTAACTAATAATCACGTCATCGCAGATGCCGAACGACTTGAAGTTACTTTGAACGACAACCGCAACTTCGACGCTACCGTTATCGGTTCAGACCCCGACACCGACCTTGCTCTTATCAAAATTGAGGCTCCCAACCTCCACGTAATCCCGATGGGCAACTCCGAAGATTTACGTGTTGGCGAATGGGTACTTGCTGTTGGTAACCCATTCGGTTTTACATCGACTGTTACTTCAGGTATCGTAAGTGCGAAGGCTCGTAATATTTCAACTACCACAGGCGAACCATCGCGTGGCGGTATCGAATCTTATATCCAGACCGACGCTGCTGTTAATCGTGGCAACTCAGGCGGCGCTCTTGTCAACCTCAAGGGCGAGTTAGTAGGCATCAACACTGCCATATACTCTCAGACCGGTACTTATGCAGGTTGCTCTTTTGCCATTCCTACTTCTATAGTTCAGAAAGTTGTATCCGACTTAAAGAGTTTTGGCACCGTTCAGCGCGCATATCTCGGCGTAACATTCCGCGAATTAACTCCCGAACTCATCGCTGAAAAGCAGATTAAGGGAACTACCGAAGGTATTCACGTTGAAGAAGTACTCGACCGCTCTGCTGCGCGCCTAGCAGGTCTCGAACCCGGCGACGTAATTGTAAAACTCGGTGGTAAGCCTACTCGTAGCACCGCCGAACTACAAGAAGCTATCACAAGTTTCAGTCCCGGCGACGAAGTTACTATCGAATTCTATCGCGAAGGCAAACGTCAAAGCGTGAAAGCTACTCTACGCAATAATAATGGAGAAGTAGCCAAGACAACAGGTAGCAACGAAAGCTCGCTAGGCGCTACATTTGCATCACTCGATGAGGATACTGCCAAACGCCTCGGTCTTAGCCACGGTGTAGCCGTGACAGAAGTCGATGCCAACGGTCGCTTTGCTACAGCCGGCGTTCGCGACGGATTTATCATCCTGTCGATTAACGGCAACCGCGTGTCAAAAGCCGAAGATATTACTTCTCTCTTCAAGGCGATTACAAAATCAAGCCAAGAGAAGGTGATGTTTATCTCCGGTGTATATCCCACCGGCAAGGCTGCATACTACGCAGTGCCGCTCACTGATTGAAAATAAATCGTAGCCGACACAAAACAATTGGTTGTCGGCTACGTTATAATATTAGTAACTATCCGAAATAGTCAACCACAAAACTATACTATTATGAAAGGACTTCCTATTGTCATCGCCGCTCTTGGTGGCGCACTCGTAGGGGCTGCAGCAGCTCTTCTTCTTGCTCCTCAGAAAGGTAGCGAAACTCGTGAAGCAATAAAAGATTTCATTCTCTCGCACGTTCCCGGAATCAAGGCTTCCGAGCTTGAAAGCCTTGCCGACCAGATTGCAGAAGAAATCAAAGACGTAAAATAATCGAATAACTCGTTTTACTAATGCCGGCAACGGCTCGACCGTAGCCGGCATTTTGTTTAACTCAATGCTTAAAACGCTATGAAAGGTCTCCTTACATTCTTGGCAGGTGCTGCAGTCGGTGCTATTGCAACTGCACTACTCACTCCGACAACCGGTCCCGAACTTCGTGCACGCATCAAGGTTATCCTTCAGAAAAAAGGTATCATTGCAGCCGACGACATCGACGAATTAGTCGAAATGATAGCTGCTCAGGTAGAAGATACCCAGTCGTCGAATACTACGACAACACTATGATCCAATCAAACGAGACACCTAACGCATTCTCTAACTTGGCTAAAACAGTGAGTAACTACGTAAAGTTGCTCATCGAGGATACTCGGCTTAATGCAGCCGAAAAGCTCACTCGCCTGTTTTCAGCCATCGCACTGAGTGCCATACTGCTCATCATAGGCATGGTAGTACTTGTAGTGCTATCTATTGCAGCTTGCTTTGCACTTGCATCAATAATGCCTGCAATGTGGGCATTCCTGATAGTTGCAGCAGTATATTTAGTATTGATGGTGATTATCGTTGCATTTCGCACCCAATTGCTCGTCAACCCAATAGCACGATTCATATCGCGCCTATTGTTGCCTGCACCAAAACCGACCGACGCAAATGACAAACCTTCCGCCCTTTAACAGCGAACCCGCACCCGAGTGGCAAGGGCTCACCTTGCGCGAAATGCAGATGCGCCGTGCATTGGTGCAAGCGCGCATGGAGATACAGAAATACAAATTGGCTACACAAGTCGATACAGTCCGGCAGCGAGGGGCCATTCTTGGAGGTGGCAAATCGTTGTTTTCACGGATGACCAGTTCGTTTACTATCGCAGAATACGCCTTCTTTGCCGTGAAAGCATATAAGTTGGTAGCCCCGCTCTTTCGCCGTCGTAAGTCCTAAAAACTTACTAGCACCTTATCGATACGGACACCATCCATATCGACCACTTCAAAGTTGAAGCCATGCCGCCATACTAACACCTCTCCGGCTTGAGGTATATGCTTCAGTTTTTCCATTATTAAGCCGACAATAGTATTGTAGTGAAGGCCACATTCGAAAAGGTCTTCACGATTGAAGTACGCCAACAATTCGTGGAATGAACACTGACCGTTGACAAGCCAACTTTTGCCATCGGCACGACTCACGATGTCGTGGTCGTTATTTTGCTCGGCAATTGTTCCCACAAGCCCTTCAAGAATATCTCGCAACGAGATAATACCCTGAAAATCTCCAAATTCATCACAGATAAAGGCTTGTGAAATCTTATCGCGCTTCATCTGTTCCAACGCAGGATATACCGTCATATTTTCATAGAAGAAAACAGCCGGTTTTACTACATCCATCAGAGAAAACTCTTTTTCACTGAGAGCCAATGCAATATCTTTGAGATATGCCACACCGAGAACCTTGTCGGTTTCGGCATCGACTACAGGATATGCAACATGCGTCGAATCGGCAATTGCCTCGCGTATTTCACCGATACTCATCGTATTTTCGAGCATCGTTATATCAGAGCGGTGAGTCATCAACTGGCTCACGATCAAGTCTCCAAGCATAAATACTCGTTCTACAATATCTTGCTCCACTTCTTGCACTTCACCATCTTTCATCGCTTCTTGTACTGTCGACTTGATGTCATCCTCAGTGACTTTCGAACGAGCATCCTTAATTCCCAATATACCGACAATAATTTCAGTACTCTTCGATAGCAACCACACGAATGGAGCCGCCAATCGGCTCAACAACATCATTGGACGCGCCATCGCCACCGATGCCTTCTCGGCAATACTCATACCTATACGCTTAGGCACCAATTCGCCTACTACGATTGATAAATAAGTAACAAGAAGCACAATAACCGTCTGAGCAACAGCGTGAGCAACCGTTTGCGATAGCCCGACGGCAGCAAGGGACACCGCAAATCGGTCAGAAAGCGTTGCGCCCGAATATATACCAGTTAAAATGCCTATAAGAGTGATCTCGATTTGCACTGTCGACAAAAAGCGGTCGGGATTATTAGCCAATTGTAATGCAACTTTAGCGCCCTTATCACCTTGCTTTTCACGATTTCCAAGAGTAGACTTTCGAGCTGAAATAATAGCAATTTCCGACATCGAAAAAAGTCCGTTGAGTAAAATAAGGAGGATGATTATAATGATTTCGGTCATAAATAGTTTTTTATATCTACATCACAACGATAATGAGAAATTATTAATTATTTATTAAACATTTCAGATGGCGATGTGTTGATTCGAGTTATATTTATAACTTTGCATTCATAAAAGCCTGTATATGGAAAAGAAAATTCTTGTAGTAGATGATGAAGAGACATTGTGCGAGGCTTTGCGCTTCAATCTTGAAGCAGAAGGCTACAATGTCGACACAGCTTTCTCAGCAGAGGAAGCTCTTACACTTGAGTTAAGCACTTTCGACCTTATCATGCTCGATGTTATGATGGGCGAGATGTCGGGCACTCAGCTTGCTCGCGTACTCAAATCGCATCCGGAAACATCGGCAATTCCTATCATCTTCCTGACTGCTAAAGATAGTGTTGAAGATATGGTGAACGGGCTCGAACTTGGTGCCGATGATTACATCGTAAAGCCATTCACAATTAGCAACGTACTGGCTCGTATCAAAGCTGTACTACGCCGCACATCAGCTCTGACAAAGAATATCGCGAGCGACGACATCGTTTCTTATGGCGATTTAGTAATAGACGTACAACGCAAGGCGTGTACGCTCGAAGGGAATCCCGTCAAAATGCCGCGTAAAGAATTCGAAATTCTACATAAACTTCTATCTAACCCCGGCAGAGTATTCTCTCGCGAAGAAATCCTCCGCGAAATATGGCCGGAAGAAGTTGTGGTACTCGACCGTGTTGTCGACGTAAACATCACACGAATCCGCCAAAAAATTGGAAAATACGGCAAGTGCATAGTCACTCGTTCGGGATACGGGTACGGTTTCTTTGGCGAATAGTATGCAACAACGCATTCTCTCATACCAGCAGCGACTTTTCTTATGGTTGCTATCCTACTCACTTCTGTTAGTAGGTTGTGTTGTGGTATTTCAATATCATCGCGAAAAAGAATTCAAAGCTGTTGAGCTCGATTGTCGTCTACAGTTAATAAACACCTATATTCTTACCGAGCTCGAAGACGGTAAGCGAATGGAAGATATCAACTTAGCCGAATTTCGCTCCTATCCCGACCTTCGTATCAGCCTCTTGACTCCCAACGGCAAGGTTTTGTATGATAATACTTTCGACCCTCTACTAACCGACAGCCACCTTGACCGCTCCGAGATACTTAGTGCGCTGAAAAACGGCTCCGGCTTTACAATTCGACGCCATAGCCGCACAACCGGGGAAACTTACTTTTACTCAGCTACATACGATGGAGAAGGCCCCATCGTACGCACTGCCGTGCCGTATTCTTTGTCTCTAGTCGAAGTACTCCGAGCCGATTTTAGCTTTATTTGGGTTATGGCAGGTGTTACATTGATAATGTGCGTATTAGGTTTCTTTGCAACTCGTCGAGTGGGCTTACATATCTCTCGACTAAGCCACTTTGCAAAAAGTGTCGAAAATGGAGAACGCATATCCGACACAGAGCCATTTCCACACGACGAGTTAGGCGATATCTCCAACCAAATTGTGCGCCTTTATGCACGCTTGCAACAAGCTAATGCCGACCGCGACCGTGAGCATCAAGCCGCAATGCATGAACAGCAAGAGAAAGAACGCATCAAAAAGCAACTGACAAACAATATCAATCATGAGCTAAAGACACCGGTCGCAGCTATCCAGGTATGCCTCGAAACGCTTCTCGCCCATAGCGATATGGATTCAGCAAAACGGATTGAGTTTCTCAACCGCTGTATGGTCAATGCCGACCGCTTAAGAAGCCTACTAACCGATGTATCGCTTCTGACTCGTATGGACGATGGCGGAAGTGCTATTTCTAAAGAAAACATTGACCTTGTTACTATTATCGCCGATGTTGTCGCCGATTCGACTCCGCAAATCGAAGCTGCCGGCATGACAATTAACTTTACCTACGATGGTGCGATGCCACTATACGGCAATCGCGGCCTTCTCGAGTCGATTTTCAATAATCTTATTTCGAATTCCGTAGCATATAGCGGTTGCTCAGAGATAACTATCGAAAGCAGAGTCAGCACAGATAACAAAGCGTATATAATCTTCGCCGACAATGGTTGTGGTGTAGCAGACGAGCATCTTCCACGCCTTTTCGAACGATTCTATCGCGTCGACAAAGGACGTTCTCGAGCAGTCGGCGGCACAGGGCTCGGTCTATCAATTGTTCGTAATGCAGTTCTTTCGCACGGAGGCTCAATCACTCTCAACCGAAGAGCCGGAGGTGGCTTGATTTTTGCCATTTCATTGCCTCTTGTTACAAGTGTTTCATAAATTATTAAAATTTTTGAAACATTTTTGCAATGTTTTTACACGAACTTTGCGATAGAAATCATAAGTATCATTTATGGAAATTTTATTTCTCTGTGTAATCATCTTTATCTTCCTTCTGGCCATCTTCGATTTGTCGGTAGGAGTAAGTAACGATGCCGTCAACTTTCTAAATTCAGCCCTCGGCTCAAAGGCGGCTCCGCTTAAACGAATTATTATTGTTGCATCGATAGGTGTATTCTTAGGCGCTGCGATGAGTAATGGTATGATGGACATTGCTCGGCACGGTATTTTCCGCCCTGAGCACTACTCCTTCTATGATTTAATGACGATTTTTATGGCCGTCATGGTCACCGACATCATTCTACTCGACATATTCAACACACTTGGCTTGCCGACTTCGACCACAGTTTCGATGGTGTTCGAACTATTAGGCGCAGCATTCGTGGTATCACTCATAAAGATGGCAAGCGGCTGCGGTCTCGGTTTCGACGACCTTCTCAACACCGAAAAAGCACTTACCGTTATTCTCGGTATCTTCTTGTCGGTAGCTATAGCCTTCGTTTTCGGTATCATAGTGCAGTTTATCTCACGAATGATATTCACCTTCAACTACCGTAGCAATCTCAAGTGGAAAATCGGTATTTTCGGAGGCTTGTGTATCACCGCAATCATCTACTTTATCCTTATAAAGGGCGCCAAAGACCTCACATTTATGACTCCCGAGGTTAAGGCATGGATTGCACATCACACCCTCACAATTATCGCTACTTGTTTCGTGGTATTTACTGTGATAATGCAGATCCTTCACATGTTGAAGGTCAACGTCCTCAAGGTAATCGTTCTCTCCGGCACTTTTGCACTTGCTATGGCATTTGCCGGTAACGACCTCGTGAACTTTATCGGCGTACCACTTAGTTCATTAGCTTCATATCAAGACTATATCGCAAACGGCGGTGGCGATGCGCACGGATTTATGATGGGCTCGCTCAACGGCCCTTCGAACACTCCTATAATATTTTTAATTGGTGCCGGCCTTATAATGGTAGTGTCGCTGGCAACCTCAAAAAAGGCCCATAACGTGTCGAAAACTGAGATAGGTTTAGGGTCGCAGCAAGGTGGTGATGAGATGTTCGGTTCGTCGCGCATTGCCCGTCGTCTTGTTCGCTGGACTTTATCGCTCTTCGCTTGGGTGCGCAGCGTCACTCCCCTGAGCGTCCGTCGTTGGTTCAGCAGACGTTTCGACATCGACGAATCGATTATAGAACAAGGCGCAGCTTTCGACCTTATCCGCGGTTCTGTCAACCTCGTACTCGCTGGTGCTCTCATTGCTCTCGGCACATCTCTCAAGCTCCCCCTCTCAACCACCTTCGTAACATTCATGGTTGCTATGGGTACATCACTATCCGACCGCGCTTGGAGCCGCGAAAGTGCCGTATTCCGCATCACAGGTGTGATTTCGGTTATCGGTGGTTGGTTCCTCACTGCTGGTGCGGCATTTATCGGTGCAGGTACTATCGCATTAGCTATGCACTACGGAGGCATTTGGGTGATGATGGCGCTCGCAGTTCTTACCATCATTATCATCATCCGCAGCAATCGTCGCTTCAACAACAAAGCTGACGAAGAACAGGGCGATGCGCTCTTCCGCACCATCATATCCACCGAAGACAAAACCGAAACTTGGAACCTTCTCTTGATGTACATCACCGAGCAGCAACACAAGTTCGTGTCTTACGCAAAAGAAACCTATTCGACAGTCACCAGCGCATTTATCAACGAAAATGCACGCGCTCTATCTAAAGCCGAAGCTAGCCTTCTACGAGAAAAGAACGTACTCAAAAATGCACGTCGCAAAGAGACTCTCTGCCTTCGCAAAGTAGATCCTCAGACTGCTATCGAAAAGAATGCTTGGTTCTATCTCAGCAATAGCTGTTGTATGGGTGTACTCTACAACCTCCGTCGTATTGCCGAAGTATGTAGCGAACACGTCGACAACAATATGCTACCACTCCCCGAATGTTATCGTTCGGAATTCGATGAAATTCGCACTATGATCGACGAGCTATACACCGACTCGCTCGCTATGCTTGACTCTCGCGGCATCGACACTATCGCATCGCTCCGAAGCCGTTGCGATAATATCAAAGATAAGATCTCGGCTGCTTACCACCGCCTATACTACCAGCTACATGACGGAGACCCTGCTACTATGACCGTTCTCTACGTCTACCTCAACCTCCTTCAGGAATCACAGGAAATGGTATCAGGCATGCGTAAGTACCTCCGTGCATTCGCAAAACTTCGCGACTCTGAATTCTCCTCTCGCCGTATACGCAGCGAATTCCGCTAACTACTCTCTCTATATTTTCTTACAGTTTCCCCAAAAATCCGAGCTTTACGGCTCGGATTTTTTTGTCTTCAACGTTTTATTTAAGGCATTATTGTTTCAGTTTATTCAATCTCATAATGATTGAAGTTTGACTTCTTCCCATTTTGTTAGCAATATATTGAATACTTTTACCCTCATTTTGCAACATCAATAGGAATTGGTCTGCAGCACGAGTCCACCGTTTATTGGCGTTCGGGTGCTTCATATAATTCTCTTCAGACACACTCTCCGGATGTAAAAACTCATCAACAAATACTGATGGGTAACACTTGTCGTATAGCACGAGTGTTTTTATCTTAGCTCTTGTTATAGCTACATAGAATAATCTACGTTCTTCTCCGTATGGAAATTTATCACTTTGGGTAAGTACATAATTAAGCGCCGGATCATCGCTCATAAGAGATGGGAAACCATACGTATCTTTATTGCATTGTAAAATAATTACATAATCGGCTTCAAGAC
>CAZYYV010000008.1:0-49527 GCA_964651295.1 uncultured Bacteroides sp. | reverse complement strand
TGTGGATGATAAAAGCAGCGTTCTGGGCGGTGATGGGGATGCAGGGAGCGAGTGCACCGATGTCGAGTTTGAGCCAATCGTAACGCGTGATGTCGAGCATCAGGGCGAATTTGACGGTAAAGCTGCGGAGGCTATCGACTTTCCAATGTCCGCTTGTGAGGGGTTTGCGACGGAAATGACGAGAGCGTTCCTTTGCCTCTTTTTTGGTGATGCAAACGAACGCTCCTTGTTCGGTCGGCTCGAGTTCCATGAGCCAACGGAGATATTCAGTCAATATTTCGCGCGAATCTACGCCATGGTGGTCGTGGATGTGTATACGGACGGTTTCTCCACGTTGGCGGAGTTGCTCAAGGGTCATAATTACTTCCTTTTCGTGGCGTGTAAGCGAGCGACCCAACCACTTCGTGAATGCGAGTGAGTAGTTGGGCTGCGTAGCTGTTAGGCGCTTTCGTTGGAGTATTCGACGTGATTTGAGCACTTTGTTTAGTTTTGGTGCAAAGGTAGGGAGGACGTGGAAGGTTTGATTGTAGAATTTTTATACGGTGGGAAAAAAATATGGCGTGAGACCTCTGCAAAAGCATTGATCTCACGCCATTATGAGCGCAAATAATAAAATTAATATCAGAATCTTGGTTTAACGAATTTATCGTCGGGGGAGGTGAACGTTAGCCCAGGCACAGCGTAACGCATATCTTTATATTCGCAAGTTTTGATAAGCGAATAGTCGTTAGCATCAATTGCGTAATAGAAATCATCGGTTCCAGTCGACACTCTAACAGTCCAATCGAACATATTGCCAAAAATTGTCAACTCGTCTTTAGTCGGGTCAAACGATGGGATGCCAGATTTATGCACAGTACCATCGGCATTGATTACAAATAATTCATGATTTGCATCGACCATATAACCAATGGTAAGACGGCTACGAAACTCTGTTATAAACACATACTCAGGCACAATACCATCAGGAGTGTTGATAGCTTTGACATACGGACGTCCTTTGGTATTTTTTAGATGGAAAATCTTATGAGCCTTGTCGACAATGAGATAGCCATTATCATAGTCTTTGCGAGTAGTCGCATTACCCGAAATATGGATTGCAGGGAAAGAGAAACCTTTGCGCGAAAGCATATCGGTAAACAGAGCGCTTTTCGATTCATTCACCTGATTTTCAGCCATGTCGATAAACTCGATACTAGTATCGGTAAAGCGGAACGCATCGGAAGGCATCTCGAGGTCGACACGCTGCGACATCGACTCCAACAAGAAGTAGAGTTCAGCCTGATTGGCATTTATGTCGGCGGGAGAGGCCTTGAAAGTGAAGTTTGTGAGCTGAATATCTTTAGGACTAACCGCTATGCCACAAATAGAATCCGGGAATCTCTCGTCAGCAGTGAGCTGTCGGAGGTAAAATGCCGGAAGGAGCGAGTCAACCACCTCTTGTGTGTAGAAATTTCCTTGAGTATCGTGTCGCACGAGCCCATTGCCCTCACTATGCTCCATAACGATAAAGTCGCCGAGGAGAGAACTATAGATAGTAAAAGGTGTTTTCGACGCCGAAGCACCTACAAAAGCATAGCACCACGGCAGAATCCACACGAGCAAAACCGCAACGGTGAAATATAGAAATAATTTAGAAAGACGTATCATTTCAAATTTCTGTTTTAGGTGTAAATTAATCCTGCTTACCGGCTTTGAATCGCACAACCGAAATCCACGAAAGCGATGCGGTAAGCAAGGTGTAGATTGCAAGGCAAAGCAAAAATCCGTTGTAAGCTTCGGCACTCGATGCCATAAAGAAAACTCTAAGGATGAGCACGGCTATGGCGATATTTAGCACTCGACGTTTCCATGTAGGTTCGAGACATATCCAGGAAAAAAGGAGATATGCAGCAATACCTGCCAAGAACCAAGGTGCAGCAGTGAGCAGCACTCGCGCTACCAATTCGCCGCTAAAGTAGACGGGCAAGTAGGCAAGCATCACTCCATAACTCAATGCAAAACACACGAGAAGCGACACAACGCCAAAACCAAGCATCGACATGGTATTTTTAAGCTGCGAACAAGGGAGGTGGAGAGTCAGTTTGAGGCACTTACGTTGCATTTCGGGAAAGAACTGCACAGCAGCTAAAAGAATACCAATGAGCAATGGTACAAACTGAATCGGGTCGACAAATACGGCGTCTTTCTGCACCATCACGACCCACAAGTGCTCCACGCCGTGAAGCGACATAGCACGGTCGGCACGGAGCATACAGTAGCCGGTCATACCAATCAGGACAATCGAGGCGAGAAGCAAAAGCCACCTCGATTTAATCCACTCTTTAAAAAAAATAGCTTTTATCACAATATTAAAAATTAACACATAATTAATACTTGCCAGTCAATCCGATAAAAGCGTCTTCGAGGCTAACAGATTCGTGTTGGAGATTGGAGAATGGGATACCTGCTTGATTGAGAACAACTTCCATCTCGGACGGCGAGAGAAAAGAGTGAGTCTCAAGAGTGCGGCGAATAACCGCGGGATGATAGCACGAATCAGGCAAATTTACTACTGACGCTTCGGGAACAGTGGCGGTGTAGCGACGGAAGTTATTCATCAGCGACTCAATGGGCTGTTGGATAAGAATCGACCCATAGTCCATAATGATGCAGTCGTCGATAAGACGCTCCATATCCTGAATAATATGAGAAGTGAGAAAGACGGTCTTATTCTCCGAACGGGCATAGTCGCGAAGGTAGTCGACAAAAAGACGGCGATAACCAGGGTCGAGCCCAAGCGAAAAGTCGTCGAGGATAAGCAGTTCGGGATTCTGAGCCAGGATAAGGCCAAGAGCGACCTGCGAGCGCTGTCCGTTGGACATACGCGAGATGCGCTGCCCCGGAGCCACTTTGAGCTTTTTCATCAATTCGTAGTAGGCTTCTTTCTTCCACTGGGCGGGATAAAAAGCCGCGTAGAAACGTTCAATCTGCTCAATAGTCATAAACTGATACTGTACATGGCCTTCGAGAAGCAACCCGATGTTCTTGCGTAGCGCAGGATCCATCGTAGTAATATCTTCACCGAAAATACGACACGTACCCGAGTGCGGCTGAAGGTAACCGCTTAAAATATTGATAGTGGTAGTCTTACCGGTACCATTTTTACCAAGCAAGCCTAGAATTCGACCTTGAGGGACCTCAAAAGTCAGATTCTCGTATATTTTGCGTTTGCCGTAATAGTGGGTAAGATTATTACACTCAATTATAGCACTCATTGTTCTTATAAATGTCTATATCAAAAACAGAAAAGGAAAATGATGGGGACAAGAATGCCTATCACCATCTCGATACCGCCTCTTCCCCACAAGCCCTTCGGGCCTTTCACCATAACCACACCGGTGATAGTGATGATGATAAGAGAAATGGCAAAAGCATCGGCAAACCAAGTCCACCACTTACCGGGGTTGAAGTGTAGCTTTACGAAATCAGAAACGAACGGACGCTTTTTTACGCCTTCGTAGACGGCATTTCCGGTAGAAGTGTTGATAACAAGGCTCGAACCACCTTTAAGGAAGACCTTAATCTGATTCGGTGCAGGATAGTAGAACTTGGTGAAGTTCTCGGCTTCATCAAGTGGCTCGAGAAGCGAGATTATAAGTTGGTCGTTAACCTTCGACTTATCGGACAAATCATCGGCAATACGATATTCCTGACGAGTAATGGTATAGTTAGGATTAATGCTATCGCGATGATTCATAAAGATACCTGAGATAGCATAGATAATAACCATACCCGCAAAGAAGTAGGACAAATCGCGGTGGATAGTTCTACTCCATTTGCGGAAAGTAGCTCCTTTAATCTGCAATTTCATAAGCAGAAGCTTCTACGTAGTAGAACGAAAGATATTCCTTACCTGTAGCAGCCTTGCGATCAGCGATTTTAGCACGGAAGTCGGCAATTCGTTCTGCAGGAGTGTTGGCAGTTTCGCCACGAGCTTTCTTTTCAGAGTCGCAACCGGCTTCGGCATCACCGTGTTCTTCTTGAGTTTGATTTTTGATTTGTTCTTCCCAGTTGAGGAGATAAGCTTCATCGATTCGCTGTTCAACGAGAGTACCTGTAACAGTAACGATAGAATTAACGCACTTAGTGTCGAACGAACCGAGGACGCCGGCTTCAACGCGTATAGTCTTAGTGTCGTCGCTACCCATCATAAAGATTTTAGTAGCACCGTGCTTGCAAGTGTGAGTACACACGCCTTCGATAACCACCTGGTGGCCAGCGAGAGAGTCAGCCTGAGCAAGAACATCGTCGATGCTCATCGCAGTTGATACGGTTTCTTCCGTTTGTACGGCGTTTTTGTTCTGATTGTTGTTTCCGCAAGAAACAAACGAAACGGCAGCCGCAAAAGCAAGTGCTGCAATCATCAATTTAGTTTTCATTTTTACTTAGGTTTTTGTTTATTTGTTTATTAGAATATTAATCCAAAAGAGCAGGCAGCAAAATTTGCCGTGCCACATTCGTTATACATCGAAGCTTGATAGCGAATAGCCAATGAAAGGGCGTACTGCTTAGTGAGTGTATAGTCGGCTCGGAGAGAGATTCCGGCAGTGGCATAGCTATCACTAAGGTAGTTGATGTTTTCAACTAGAGTCTTACCCACAGATTTCGAGGTATTCAATCCGGCTAGAATATAGTCAGACGAAATATTAGCACAATATCCGCCATTAGCTTCGGCTGTAATAGTCAAACGGCTCGGCTGATACTGCAGTCGAGCTGAAATTGCAGCCTCAACCGACGATACGTCGAACTTACGGGCAGAAGATTTATAGTCGGTAGAGGTAGAGCGATAGGCAACGTTCGGAAATAAAGCACCACCCCAACGATTTGAGGCAGACGGAAGACGTTGCCAAAGAGCATTTAGCGAAATGCCTGCGCAAGTAATTGCCACACCCGGAGCCTTATTGATAAGAGTGCCGAAAGAAGTCCCCCCGGCTTCTCCATATACATACTCTTTGCCTTTACGAGATGTGAAGTCGGCATTGAGTTTGACTCCAACGAGCTCCATCGATGAGATTCGACGCATCCACGCCACATCTGCCGAGATATCAGAGGTGGCAAGGTTGAGCAATGTTAGGTTGTTTGCCGAAGTCAATTTCTTATCCATCGCCATACGATCGATAGCCAACGAAGCAGAGATACCATTATCGGTATCATTCGGCAAGAGAGCTACCGCAGCTCCGCACTGAATACCATGATACTTCACTCCGGTTTGATTTCCGGCAAAACGCACATAATCCATACCCAAGCCAAGCATATGGTAGACAGAGGTAGAACCTTTATCGGCAAGAAATGATATCGAGCTATTCTGCTGATATAAACGTAAGTCGGCAGATACACCTATATGGTACGAACCAAGGCAATACGAACCACCGGCAAGAATTGAGAGGTCGGACGCCGTATTATAAGGGCGAGGGTCTTTATCACGATAGTTATGGGCGGCTCTGTACTTTGCCTCTCCCCCCCATGACCAACGTTCTACCTCGGCGGCATAACCGCCCGATAGGAAGTAAGTCTCACCATTGAGGAATCCACCGATAGAATCGCCAGTAACATAAGGAGCAACAAGAGCCCAGTCGATGTTTTCGTTCCAGAGTACATTTTTCAGCTTATCGACGTTATAGCCGGCAGTACCGAAAACTCGATTATGGTCGTTGAGAATCACAAAAGAGTTGACATCCAATCCATAGAGAGAGACTTTATCGCCTTCCTGTCGGAGCGAAGCAGCCCCTTTGTCGTTGATATATCCACCTACCTTGACATCAGTCCAAGAAAAAGGCGTATATCGATAGTACAGCGCGGGGTTCTGCCACAAATCCCCCCGAAAATCGAGAGCATACGACGATAAGAGATTCACTTTGTCAGACAACGATTGTGCAGCTATTGCAAATGTAGCAGAAAGAGTAAAAAACGATATGACGAATGCTCTGATTTTCATTGCGAAAAGTTAGTTATAAAAATAAGCTTGGGGTTGTAGCGGGAGTAAAGTCAACAGTTGAGTTGTTGGTATCTTGGAGGACATCGCGTTCACCATCTTTGTAAGCAATCTTACGGATGATACCCTTTCCGATGTTTTCGGCAACAGTATTATTTTCGCCAATATAGGAGTGTCCCATGTCGAGGAGCGACGAAGTAACATTCCACTGCCATTCGTTAGTTGAGCCAACATTTACAGCATCGATTACCCAATCGTTTGGGAAACGATATTTGCTCTGGGGCTTGCTCACAGTACCATTCTGCATCACATAGGTGAAGTCGTAGGTGTAGTTGGCAATATAGTCGTCTTTCGAAACACCTTTGGGGAGACGCCCGATAGCATAAGCACGGTTTCCTTGCTTGCTAAGAAGCCAAATAGTCTTAGTATAGCTATAGTAGATGTCCATATTGGGAACCGCGGGGTTATCAACGTCCTGCTTTGATTCGAAGTACCACTCGAAAGCAGCGTTGCTAAGGTCGATAGAGTTGGGATTAGCTTCTTTGTGGTTGATAGCGTTGTCGCAGATGATAAACGATTCACCGGGATTAACAGGATATTCAGTTCCATTGCCGGGCACAACAACAACCGACTGAACAGCAATAGCTTCGTTCATAATATCCGGGTCAACAGACTCATATTTCATAGTTGTCGTAAACTGCGACTCCATAAATACGAGACCGTCGGCATATAGCACCTTGTCAGAGTTGTTATAGATACGCACATATTGGTCGCCGTTATACTGCTTTCCGGCTTCGTTGTAAGTACCTGCTAGGAAAATTTCAGCGATAACAAAATCGGGGTCGCCAATATTCAGAACGTGGACGTTCATTTCGAGTTTGCAAGCGCCACCCGATACAACAACGTTTTGAGCGATGCCTTGAATGTCTACATCGACAAGAGCACCATCGAGAGTATAGCTACCTTTACCGATAAAAGTAACATTATACAGGCCGTCAATAAGTTCGGTGGTGAGTGCGGGATAAGCTACGTCGGTCTTAACCGAGGTATTTACATTTTCGAAAGTATAGATACCATCAGTTATCTGCACTCCTTCGATGGCAGAGTCGATAGTTGTTGATACTTCGAGAGTAGACATTGCTACGTCGTCGTCATCGCTACACGAGGTAAAACCAACGGCAGTAGCGGCGAGGAGAATTGCAATTGCTAAGTTCTTCTTCATTTTGATATTTGATTTATGTAGTTTTTTTAGATAGTTAAGTTTAGTTCCATACCAAAGTAAGGCGACGCCGGCGAACGACGTTGAAGCACCCCCCTTGATGTGTAATCGGGATATACTCCCAAGAGGCGATTGACATAGAAGGATAGATTCATAAATTTGCCAATACGCTTCGACGCTTTCAAATTGACATCCATATAGAACGGAACTGTGGTCCGGTCGAAATAGTAACTAGAGTATTTATCGACCAAATGTTGAAGCTGAACGTTGGTTTTATCAGCTTCGGTGAAAATGTGTTCCACACCAGCTTGGTCGACATAGCTGACCGGAACGCCTGTAGTGTAGAGGTTTTGGCGCGATGTAAACCAGGTGCATTGAAGCGATGTTGAAAAAGTCAAACCAAGACGTTGGATATATGTGTCGAACATAAAATTGGTGTTGAACGACTGACTTTTAATACCTGACTCATCGAGATAGAGGCCAACGAACTTCAACTGTTTATTATCTAATAATATAGACGAAGCTTTATACACCGGATCATCCGAGCTATAGATTGTCTTAATCCAAGCGCCGTTGACGGTCAAACGAGTTTTAATTACATCAAATCGCTTAGTAGCAAACTGAAATTCGACACCTTCTTTGCGCACCTTGGTAGTATTACCAACCATCGAATATACGCTGAGATTATAGTCGGTAGTATATGATAGCTGATTCAGCAAAGGCTTGCCCGTTACAGTCGAAGCATTGATGCTTGCCGGGTCGTAAAGCTTGTATTCCAATGATTTGTAGTAGGTCAAATCACCGAAACCGTTATTCATTCGTTCACGAAAATATGTAAGCGACATACGGTTTCCGTCGTAGTTAACATCAGCACGAACTTCCCATTTGCGATTACGCGCCGGCTCAAGGTTGTAATTGGTATTATCCCACGTATAAGTCATCATATTTATGCGACGGTAGTCGGGATTCGAATGATAGTAGTTGAGCTGAATAAGGTCGACATATTTTAAGTCGGGATAGAGCTGCGCTGTGGTAGGCATACGGCTAATCCATCCCAAGCCGCCAGAAAATGACACATTCCAACCGTTCATATTAGGTAAAGCCCATTTGAAATCGGCACGGAAGTCGGGATATACTTTGCCACGCATTTCATACTTGCTATCAAGACTGAGAAGCGACTGCATTCGTACACCGGGTGTAAACGATAATTCATGCTCCGAGAGCGGCAAGGAGAATGCCTCTTCGATATATACGGCAAAAGGCTGCAAAGCTGGAACATCTTTAAAACGACGCGGACGAGTAGTGAGACTCTCGCTGATCGGGCGAGTTACATCGAACACTTGGCCTTTGCCAAAATTCTTCTGATAACTCCAATCAACACCAACGTTGAGCTTATTCTGAAGCGTTCCCAAGGGGAATACCACTTGCGTACTAACCGATGCGGTGATATAAAGCGGACGCCCATCAACTTCCATCTGCGCAACATAGTTGAACGGCAGATATATACCATCGTACTCACCTGCTTCGCGCTGAGTGGCGATAGCCGCCGGACGATTGAGCGAAACCGAACGAGTTTCGGTCATCTTGTCCCACTGCTGACTTGCCGATATAGCAGCTTTCACTTCTCGCACCCACGATGATTCGCCGAATTTCAGATTCCAATTTGCGGCAATTTTTGCACTATTATATTCGGATTTATAAGCGTCTTCTTTTACGGTAGCATCTTTATCGCGCTTCACTTTATCGAACGAACCGGTATAGTCGGCACTCACATTCCAACGCATATATTTACCATCGTCAAACATTTCTTTGCCGTTCAGACGAGCCGAAGCAGTAAAGCGAGTGTAATTTTTGACACTATTACGGATGTCGATTTTCGAGTCGAGATAGCTCAAATCTGCATTCAGAACACGCTGTCCATTGCCGCCGATGCTGATACCCTTTCCTATCGAAAGCAATTTACTCGTCTTATCGGCTTTGAAACGGGCTGAAAACGGACTCTCAGAGGCCTTTCGTTGGATAATAACAGCACCATTCGACACATTACCATAGGCTACCGATGGAATACCGCGGATAATCTCTACTTTCTCAATGTTATCAGTCGAAATAGTACGCATATCCACACCTTTCGATATAGTGCTAGTCCTATTGACATCAGATACGCTGCTCGGCATATACTGAAGATTGGCATCAGTGTTTTCAGACACTCCATCGACATAAAAACCTACACCGAGCGACGAAATATCTTCGGTAACAGCAGCTTCACGAATACGGATAAGGTTTGCTTGCCCCATCATCGGATCGGCCACTTTACCGCCCGGCACAAGTTCCATCAGATCGGTAAAACTGCTTGGCTGGAGGTGCTGCATTGCGGTGCGATCGACAATAGAAGCACTGGTAGAGCTTTTTGATTCCGAAGCTGTCACCACAACCTCGTTAAGCGACATCACCGATGGATTTAGAGTGTAAACGACTGTAGTATCGCCATTAAGCGACAACTCACACTCAATATTATCAAAACCTAAATTGGAAACTACGATTCGATATCCCCCTACTGCAATATGTGATAATTCAAAAGCACCGTTTGCATCAGTAATACCGCCATAAACAGGGCGTTCGCTGCGAAAAAGCTGAACAGTGGCGTAGTCTAACGGCTCTTTCGAAAGCTCATTAATCACAGAGCCTCTGAACACTACCGTTTGCGCCCATCCGGTGGCACTTCCAACGATAATATACAATAAAAGTATATATATTTTGTCTATCATTAACGCCATTATTTCGAGCGCAAAGTTCTTGATAATTCTGCACCACTACAATACCTATTTTTCAGTAAAATATACACTACACCCTATCTTCCACTAATCAAATTTAATTAGTGGAAGGCAGTTTTGAGTAAAAGTATATTAAATAGAGAGTTTAAAACCGACTGTAAGGCTACGAGGCGTAGTAGGGCCGTAGACATATCCCGAGTCGCGAAGCGTGCCGCAATCGAAGTCGTTTTGATACGAATTAAAAATATTGGTAATACCGACGTTAATATCCAGGTCAAAATGCTTGTAGACGTTGAAGCAATATGTAAGCATCAAAGAAGCATCAACGAAAGTCGATGTGCGAACAGCAACGTCGATAGGCGTACCACTTCCTTCGATATGCTGAACACTCATCGGTCCGGTAAGAGTACCCGAGAAAGCAGCTTTGAAGCCACTAAACACTTCCCAATTTGCAGTAAAGTATCCATAGGCATCAGGCGTACGGAAAAGGCGTTTCTCAGCCGGGACATCGGGATTTTCGCTCCAATATTCAGGCTGTTTATATCGACTACGCTGTAGTGTAACACCCGCCTGTAGGTCGAAATGACTCGAGAAGAATGCTTTTGCTTCGATATTCACACCCATAACACGTGCGCCCGAGCCGTTATAACGTTCAAGGACAGCATTTCCAAGTTCATCGTAACCAACCTGACGGAGAGCAAACACATCGGCGAGGTCAGTATAGAAGCCTTCGACAAGAAAGTTGGTCTGTACGTCGCCAAAGCGGTGATATAGGTCGGCAGAAGCGCTGATACTCTGCGACTTCTCTTGTTTTAGATCAGGCGCGAGGACCGAAACTACACGATCGCCACCAACGATGGCAACGTGGAGGTCTTCGTCATATGTCTGAGGAGCGCGGAATCCGGTAGAATACGATAGTCGAAAGTTGTATTCTTTCGAAGGATTAAAGCGAAGGTTTACACGAGGAGAAATGATAGCATTGTGGATAAGAGAGTGCTTGTCGACACGTGCACCAACGAGAAAGCCCCAACGCGAATCGCGCCATTCATTCTGAAGATAGGCACTATATATATTTACAGTCTGAAGCAGATTGTGGTCGTATCCAACGGTGATGTCGTGAAGGCGGTTATAGCTATATTCCAGTCCGGCAACGAGTTCAGACGGCATAAAGACTAAGCGTTCGAAAGGGTGCGTCCACTGCGACCCTGCAGTGGCAACAACATCGGATGTGCGACCATAAGCATCAGGGTCCATATCCGAGCCATAATAGCTTTTACGACGAGTTGCTTGAGTTGCGGCAAAAAGCGATACGTGGTCGCGGTGGTCGCGAGGCCATATATCGTAAGAAATTTCAGCCGAGTTGATATTGTGCTCAGCTTGCTCGGCAATCATAGCCATATGAGGAGGATTTTCGAGGTTATCGCCACCACGACGATATTCGTGGGTGTGATGATACTCGATAGACAATCGAGATGCATCGGTAGTACGAAGGAATGAACGAGCTCCGATGGTCTGACTTTTGATTTCACAGATTTCAGTAAATCCGTCGCCGTTATGGTCGTAACCGTCTCGGTCGCGCGACTGTCCGTATATGAAAATACCTGCTTTATCGTCGGGAGTAACTACAGATGCATTGAAGTTTGTAGTATTTTCGAGCGAACCGCTGATGCCAACCGAACGAAGAGAATGAGATACTTCGGCAGAGTTTTGTGTCGGGTCTTTGGTAATGATATTAATAGTACCGCCAACAGCCGAAGAGCCGAAAAGAGCCGAGCCACCACCACGCATCACTTCTACACGGTCGATCATATTAGCCGGTATATGCTCAAGGCCATATACGCCGGCAAGAGCCGAAAATACGGGACGAGAGTTAACCAAAATTTGAGAGTAATGACCATCAAGGCCGTTGATACGCACTTGGGTGAACCCACAATTTTGACAATCGTTTTCGACACGTACGCCAGGTTGGAAATCGAGTCCATCGGCAAGCGAAGCAGCACCCACTCGATTGAAAATCTTTGCAGGTAAGACGCTAACAAGCGCAGGACTTTCACGACGAACGATTTCACTTTTCGATGAAGTTACTACTACTTGTTCGAGCATAAATGCATCGGCAGTCATAGCCAGTACGACCTCTGTAGGGGTTGTACCTTCGGTCGATACTTGAGTTTTAATCGGGTTAAAACCGGTATATGTAGCTTCGAGAGTGTACTTAGCCGGAGTTAAAGATGTGAACGAGAATTTACCGTCTATATCGGTAACAGCAGCACTTGCGCCGCCATTGATACGAACGAGACAACCAACTAGAGGTTCGTTACTTTCGGCATCCGTTACAATGCCAGTGATTTGAGTATTGCTTTGAGTAGTTGATGCACCAATATTGCTCACGGCCATAGCGATAGCTATAGCCGTAATGAGTATTTTTTTAATCATTTACGGGGATTGCTTGTCTGAAATTGAAATAATAACTTAGACGGAGAGAGCCGATTTTCAGACAGTTGCAGGAGGACCTCGAAGAGTATTATATGATATATCTTGTGCTACAAGCACGCACGGCAACATATCAGCAATGCTGATAAAAGAAGTCGACTCTGATAAAAACACAGTGGTCGATGTTGCCTCCATGCCCAACGCCGACGCATTGAAAATTGCAATCTGGTCGAATGTCTTTGCCGAGTGAGAATGCCCCGGCATATATGGGTGGGAGTGCGTTTCAGAGTGTCCGTCGATAAATGTATGCGAGTGAGTGAATGCCATGTTACCAAACACGAAATTCACGAACACACACAGCAATAAAGCCGTAACTATTTGTGCCACTCTATGTTTCACACTGCAAAATTACTCAAAATATCGCATATATACAATATGGCGACTGAAGTGGCTATAGACGGATGCTTTGTTTACTTTTTTCCGTTGCTGAAATTATACTTCTGGCACTACATCGACGCGGACCTTACACGGATTAAAAGTTTATCCTTTTTCAATCAAAAAGCAGCAGTGGATGTTTTCCACTACTGCCTTTTCGAATTTCTATTATTTAATTAGTCTTCCAAAGCGTGGATGACGAGCCCAGAACGAAGTTTGGGTTCGAACCAGGTTGTTTTTGGTGGCATAATGTTGCCTGTGTCGGCAATGTCCATCAGTTGCTTCATACTAACGGGATAGAGGGCGAGTGCAAAAGCCATTTCGCCAGAGTCGACACGACGTTTGAGTTCGCCAAGACCACGAATACCGCCAACGAAATCAATGCGTTTGTCGGAGCGGAGGTCGGTGATGCCGATGATATCGCGTAGAATGAGGTCGGATGATATTGTAACGTCGAGAACACCAATGGGGTCATTGTCGTTATAAGTGCCCTGACGAGCAGTGAGCGAGTACCAACGACCTCCGAGATATAGCGAGAAGTTGTGAAGGGCAGCAGGAGCATAAATCTCGGTACCTTTGTCTTCAACTACGAAATTTTTCTCAATAGCAGCCAAGAAAGCATCAGGAGTGAGACCGTTTAGGTCGCGAACGACGCGGTTGTAATCGATAATTTTGAGGTGTGAAGCAGGGAAGGCTACTGCAAGGAAGTAGTTGTATTCTTCATCGCCACGGTGATTCGGGTTTGCTTTCGCTTTTTCATTTCCAACGAGCGCGGCAGCAGCAGAACGATGATGCCCATCGGCAATATATAAGTAAGGAATCTTCGCAAATTCTTCGGTTACTTTTGCTATAGTGTCTGGGTCATCGATTACCCAGAAGTGATGTCCGAAACCGTCGGGAGCAACGAAGTCGTATTCAGGTTCGCCGGCAGTAACTTTGCGGATGATTTCTTCAAGGGCTTCGTTATCGGGAAATGCGAAAAATACAGGTTCGACATTAGCATTATTGATGCGCACGTGCTTCATTCGGTCTTCTTCTTTGTCGCGACGAGTGAGCTCGTGCTTCTTGATGCGACCTTCCATGTAGTCGTCGACATTAGCAGCCACGACGATGCCATACTGAGTACGGCCATCCATAGTCTGTGCGTAGATATAGTAGTGCTCCTTTTCGTCTTTTACAAGCCAACCGTTTTGCTGGAAGGCATTAAAGTTAGCCACCGCGCGGTCGTAAACCTCGGGCGCGTGTTCGTCGGTGCCGGGAGCGAAATCAATTTCGGGCTTAATAATATGGTAAAGCGATTTGGGATTGCCCTCAGCTTCAACTCGGGCTTCTTCGCTATTCAAAACGTCGTAAGGGCGCGATGCAACTTCTGTGACCATTTCGCGCGGAGGACGGATGCCTCTGAACGGTTTTACTTTAGCCATAGATTCTTGTGTTTTTCGTGTTAATTAAGGTATATGAGGTGGTATAGAAGAGGATGCCGGAGCATAATAGCCCCGGCATCGACGTAATTACTTGCGGATGATAGTCTGCTCGCGGTCAGGACCAACCGATAGGATAGCCACGGGCACACCTACGCGTTCTTCGATATAGTGGATATAGTCGAGGAATGTCTGAGGGAGTTCGCTTTCGCGACGAGCAGCCGAAATATCGGTGAGCCAACCGGGAAGGGTGTCGTAGATTGGTTCAACGTCTGCAGCGCCTTCAGCGTTACGACCTACGCAATATGGGAAGTCTTCAGTAACAGAGCCGTCGGGCATACGATAAGCTGTGCAGACTTTGATATTTTCGAAAGTGTCGAGCACGTCGCTCTTCATCATAATTAGGTGAGTAGCACCGTTAATCATCACTGCATAGCGGAGAGCTACGAGGTCGAGCCAACCGCAACGACGTTCACGACCGGTAACTGCTCCATATTCGTGACCGATAGAGCGGATTTCGTCGCCGGTAGAGTCAAACAATTCGGTGGGGAAAGGACCGCTACCAACTCGAGTGCAGTATGCTTTGAAGATACCGTAAACGCGACCGATACGACCGGGAGCAAGACCGAGACCGGTGCAAGCGCCAGCAGCTACAGTGTTGCTCGACGTAACGAAGGGATATGAACCGAAGTCAATGTCGAGGAGAGTACCTTGAGCGCCTTCACAGAGCACGCTGCGGTCTTCGTTGAGCGAACGGTTGATATAGTGTTCGGTATCAGCGAGGTCGAACGAACGGATATATTCGAGAGCATCGAGCCATTCGGTTTCGCTCTTAGCAAATGCTTCGCGGTCGACTTCAGCGCCCATATTAGCTAAAGTGCGGAAGTGAGCATCGCGAGCAGCTGCGTAGACTGCATCGAAATTATCGTCGAGGATATCACCAATGCGGATACCATGGCGCGAAATTTTGTCGGTATATGTCGGACCGATACCTTTACCTGTAGTGCCAATCTTGCCACTACCCATCGAAGCTTCTCCGGCAGCGTCGAGCAAACGGTGAGTAGGCATAATCAAGTGCGCTTTCTTAGAAATTTTGAGAATCGAGTGGAGGTCAATACCATCGGCTTCGAGCTCAGCAGCTTCTTTACGGAAAAGCACGGGGTCGAGGACGACACCATTACCGATTACGTTAGTGATAGCGCCTTTTGCAAAGATACCCGAGGGAATCGAACGGAGCACGTGTTTGTGTCCGTCAAACTCGAGCGTATGACCTGCGTTAGGACCGCCTTGGAAGCGAGCCACGATATCGTAATCGGGTGCTAGAACATCGACAATTTTGCCTTTGCCCTCGTCACCCCATTGGAGACCTAAAAGAATATCGGCTTTCATTTTTTTGCTTTGGATATAACTGGTTTAGACTGTTTTTGTTTCTTCGAATCGGATTGTCGAGCTTTACGAGCGCACGTCGAACAGACGCCGTAGACCGACAGAGAGAAGTATGCAGGAGTAAATGCAGAATAACGACGCGCTCGGAGTATGTCCTCGAGGGTCGTGTCGTGTACATCCTTGATTTTGCCGCAACGAGTACACACCAAATGGTGGTGACTTGTAGGCGATACTTCGTAGCGCACAGCACCGTCGTCGATATGCAATCGTTTTACCAAACCACAATCGACAAGGCTCTGTACAGTGCTGTATACAGTAGCTAATGCAACATGTCGGCTTTGGTCGGCAAGAATCCGGCAGACCTCCTTTACCGTAAAATGCCCCGTAAGACTCTCGATAGCCTCTAAAATCATAAAGCGCTCGGGCGTACACCTGCGGTGTGTGCGCTGCAGGAACTCGGCGAACGTTTTAGCTGAAGCTGTCGGTGGAATCGTTATGGCTGTCATCTTAGGTATGGCTTCTGTTGGCAAAATTACGAAAATTTTTAATAGGGAGCACAATAGTAGCCGATTTTATTAGTCAGTTCTCAAAATATTATCCTCCGAATCACGAATTACTCAGGAAGATTTACCAGCCTGACTCAAATACTGTCGTCAATCCGCATTTTTTTCGTACCTTTGCGAGAAATCAAAGATTACCTACGATGAACGATTACTATAAAGTAGAGTTTAAACTCACTCCCGCCAATAGCGATGCTTGCGACCTTCTCGCTGATGCGCTTGCCGACGAAGGTTATGAAACATTTGAGCCAAATGAAAGCGGTGATGAAATGATTGCTTACGTTCCTGCAGCCGCATACTCTGAAACTGCAGTTGATGAAGCTATTGAATCATTGCCTTTTGACATCGCCGTAACTCACTCGGCCGAATTTGTCGAAGGTCGCGACTGGAATAGCGAGTGGGAGAAGAACTACTTCAAACCAATCGTTGTGGCAGGCAAAGTGGCTGTTCATAGCAGTTTCCACACCGACGTTCCTGAAGCAGAGCACGACATCGTTATCGACCCTCGTATGGCATTTGGTACAGGGCACCACGCGACAACCACTCTTATGATGCAGTCGTTGCTCGATAATCCTGCAGTGAAAGGCGCTCGCGTAATCGATATGGGTACAGGCACAGGCATCCTCGCTATCTTGGCAGCTATGCTCGGTGCAGAGAAAGCTGTAGGCATAGAAATAGACCCGTTTGCTGCTGAAAATGCGTGCGATAACGTTGGACTTAACCTCCCCAACGATGAGCGTGTGAAGATAATCACCGGTGATGCTTCGGCTCTCGAAAACGGGCTTGAAGGTTTTGCCGATATTTTCCTCGCAAATATCAACCGCAATATAATCACCGGCGACATTAACCGCTACGTAGCTGCAATGAAACCAGGAGCAACCATCACTGTAAGTGGCTTCTATGTAGCCGACCGCGAAATAGTAAGCGAAGCTGCCACTGCAGCCGGACTTGAAAGTGTAAGTGTGGCAGAGATGGATAATTGGTCGTCGATGACATTCCGCAAACCGCTCGCATAATCGATGAAACGCATTATCGCCATAATACTACTCGTCGTATCGTTAGCTCCGATAGCATTTGCACAATCGGAGAGCCGACGGATTGTGTATACAGAAGGTGATAGTATCCAATTCGACCAACTCAAAAACGATAAAGACCTCACAGCTAAGCCTCCGCACACGTCGGAGCCACAAGAGATTTTCGTTAAGCCCAAAGCTGAATTCCGCTGGGGCGCAAGTGCGGGTGCTTCAATCGATATGAGTGCTCAAGACTTGAGTTCGATCGATTTTGACCTCAACTTCGGTATGAGCTATAGCTGGATTAAGTACCTCGGTGTAGGTGCTCAAGCAAATATCATGACAGCTACGTCGAACCGCGCCTATCCGATATATGCCATTTTTCGCACCAACTTTAAACGCGAATGGTCGCGTTTATTTTGGGAAGTGAAAGGAGGTTTGTCGCTCAACTATTTTGAAGGCTGTCCTGACGATAAAGGCATCTATGGATCAACCGGTGTGGGATTTGTACTAGCATCGGGTAAAAAATTCACTTCATATATGTCGCTGAGTTATTCATATTTACAGCGGAGTGATGCCATTGTAGATGAAGCGACCCTACACTTCAAAGACGTACACGGTGTCACCGTGAAAATCGGCGTTCTATTCTGATGAAACTACACTTATTTTTCCCTGAGAATGACCTCGCCCTCGCTCGCGACTTAGCTCACTACACTCCCCCACCTGCCGCAGTCAAACTTCGACGATCCGGAGCCACACTGCCGATGTGGTACGGCGATAACGGCGATCGATTTGTGGCTGAGGGAGTCAATGCAACGTGGTATCGTCAAGTAGCACAAGATTTCGGCATAGATATTCTGCCATACAATCATCAACCTATTGGACTCGAAGCAACACCATGGGGATGGTCGAAAGCAGCACGCCAGCGTTTTATCGACTTAGGATTTAATGCCGATACACTTCCAACCGATGCAAGCCTTGATACCCTAAGAGCGCTTTCACACCGTCGCACGGCTGCTAAAGTAGCTCAAATGCTCGAAGGAAAGCTCGACTTCAAAGTAGCACCTGTAGCAAAAGAAATAACCGATGTTGCAGACCTTAAACAACTTGTAGAAGCATCGCCAAGCGGGTTGGTAGTCAAATTGCCATGGTCGTCGTCGGGGCGTGGATTAGTTGCAACAGACACTTTGACTTTTGATTCACAAATAGCAAATTTTCAAGGTATGATAGGCCGCCAAGGCTCAGTAATGGCAGAAGTAAGGCATAAAGGAGTTCTCGACTTCGCTATGCTTTTCACTCTAGCTGACGGTAAATGCCGATATGACGGACTTTCACTCTTCCACAACACGCAACTTGGCAGCTATGCCGGCAATATTCTCGCCCCACAAGCAGAACTAGAGCACCGCATTACCGCCCACTGTGGTCAAGAGCAGTTCGACACCATCCGCACGACACTCGCAACTGCAATCGAAACTGTTGCCGGAGATAGTTATAGCGGACCTTTGGGCGTTGACATGATGATAGTTGACCATCCCGACTACTGTATCGCGCCGGTAGTTGAAATCAATTTTCGTATGACTATGGGACACCTCTGCCGACGCTTCTATGAGTTACATGCCACAGATGGGGCCCACGGTTCATTTTTAATATCGCCTGTATTTGGAGCACACCAATATGCGCCCGTGGTTGAAAACGGACGAATGACAGCCGGGACACTCGACTTGGCAGCACCCGGAGCCAATTTTTCATTTATTGTAAACCTCTCTTAAACATTTGTTATACACCATGAAAGTATTGAAGTATGTAGCTATCTGTATCATGATAGCTTTTATGACCACATCATGTACCACTCGCACCGAAGCGACATTTACAGCCGCAAGCTATAATCTGCGCCAAGCAAACCAGAGCGACTCCATAAAAGGCAATGGATGGGGACGCCGTTTGCCCGTATTAGCCGAGCAAATCCGATTCCACGGCTTCGAAATCTTCGGCACACAAGAATGTTTTAAGCATCAACTCGACGGGCTCCTTGCGTTGCTACCCGAATATGCATACACCGGCGTTGGCAGAGACGATGGCAAAGAGGCCGGCGAACATGCTGCAATTTTCTATCGTACAGATGTTTTCTCACTGCTTGACCACGGCGATTTTTGGCTATCACAAACACCCGAGCAACCCGGTCTTGGCTGGGATGCCGTATGTCCTCGAATCTGCTCGTGGGGCAAATTCCGCCATAATGCATCAGGACAAGAATTTGTTTTTATCAACCTCCACATGGACCACGTAGGCAAGCAAGCGCGCATCGAAAGTGCTAATTTGGTCAAAGAACGCATCGCACAAATAGCTCCCGGAAAACCTGCAATTATCACCGGGGACTTCAACGTCGACCAAACACACCAATCGTACGCAACGATGAAAGGAGATGGCGAACTGCTCGATAGTTACGAAGAAGCAGAAATCCGCTACGCACAAAATGGTACATTCAACGGCTTCCATACCGACCGATTCACCACATCGCGCATCGACCACGTATTTATCACACCCGGCATCAAAGTGCAGAAATACGGAGTATTAACCGATACATATCGTACAGCCGACGAAGAAGCAAGCGAAGAAAGCCTTGCTAATGCACCTCAAGAAATCAAAGCACAGAAATATACCGCTCGCACTCCGTCAGACCACTTCCCCGTAATGGTAGTACTCACATTACCGAAGTGAGAATAACCGTTTTCTGAAATTGAAGTTGCATAGGCGGAGATTTTTGATTACTTTTGTCTTCGTATTCCAAACATTAGGCGTTTATGAACGTTAAAGAATCAATGCAAGAAATCCTTCGCGCTGAAAGCGAGGCAATTCTCTCGATACCTGTTACCGATGACTATGAAGCAGCTGTAGCTGCTATCGTTGACCGAGTACACAACAAGAAAGGAAAGTTAGTAACATCAGGTATGGGCAAAGCCGGTCAGATAGCGATGAATATTGCCACGACATTTTCGTCGACCGGCACCCCCGCCGTATTTCTCCATCCTAGCGAGGCACAGCACGGCGATTTGGGCGTAGTACAGCCTAACGACATCGTTCTTTTAGTATCTAATAGCGGCAAGACTCGCGAGATCCTTGAATTAACCGTTCTTCTCCGCGGCTTGTATCCCGACATTCCTACGATTGTAATTACCGGCAAGGCCGGAAGCCCGCTCACCGAAGTAACCGATATTACATTGCTCACCGGTGGAGCTCCCGAAGTGTGTCCTCTAGGATTAACACCTACGACATCGACCACGATGATGACCGTTATCGGCGATGTATTGGTAGTCAACGTAATGAAGCGCATCGGTTTTTCGTCGGTCGACTATGCCAAGCGCCATCACGGAGGTTATCTCGGTGTAGCGGCACGCGCTAAAAACGAACCTAAATGAAAAAGATAATCTGTATCGGCGAGTGTTCGCTCGATATAACGATAGACGAACAAGGACAACCGATAGCAAATCGAATCGGTGGCCGGATTGCATCGACAGCAATATCGCTAGCGAAATCAGGCTATCCGGTGCTTATGGCATCGGAGATTTCGGCTGATGCAGTAGGCGATATTGTGATGAAGTACTTCACCGCTAGTGGTGTCGATACTACATCGGTCGACCGTATCACCGAAGGTCGTACGCCTATTAACGTATTCACTGCCACCGAAGCCGACGCGACTCCTAGTGCACACGTGCGCTATGATATCTGCTCCGAAGAAGGATTCGATATCATCTGGCCACGAGTTGAAGAAGGAGATATCGTAATTTTTGGCGGATATTATACAATCGACCCGCTTAAACGCCGCCGTTTGCAGCAATTTCTCGATAACTGCAAGGAGCATAAAGCCAAGCTCATCTATGCGCCGGGGTTTAGAGCGTCGATTGAGCCTCGTATCACTCGCGTAATGACCGCCGTACTCGAGAACCTCGAAATTGCCAATACAGTTGTAGCTATCGATAGCGATTTGCAGCATATCTTCGGGAGTAATGACGCAGAGAAGGTGTACAGAAACAATATCCAATACTACTGCGACAACTTCCTCTGCATCAACACAGAAAATAGCACACTCCGCATCTTCAATGGCAAAGATGAGAGCATCGAGCCCGTTGCCTATACAACAGATTACTTTACCCACGCTATAACCCGACTTTTAGACTTAGAAAATGTCAAGCCCCAGTAACGCAATACTCAATCCTGAGAATAAAAAACGCGACATCCGCGTAGCGGTGGTTCGCACCTTGTGGAACAGCCACATTACTACACCCCTTATGGACGGAGCTCTTGAAGAATTCAAGAAAGCCGGTCTTAAGAAAGAAGATGTAGACACCTTCGAAGTGCCCGGAGCAGTCGAACTCACCTTCGCAGCATCGAAGCTCATCGAGACAGGTCTCTACGATGCAATTATCGTACTCGGCTGCGTGATTCGCGGCGGCACACCCCACTTCGACTACGTATGCCAAAGTGTAACACAGGGCATAACCCACCTCAATGCCGAATGTGATATCCCTGTAATCTTCGGTATTCTCACCGTCGACACCGAGCAAGACGCCCTCGACCGCGCCGGCGGCTGTGTAGGCAATAAAGGTAGCGAAGCAGCTCAGACTGCACTACTAATGTTCGACTTTTCAGAAAAAGTCAACAATCTTTGAAAACTAATTCAATAGCATTTTGAAACGTTTTTCAATATTCGTAACAACCATTATCCTTCTTGGTGGCATTGCCCTGCAATCATGCATCAAGAATAGCGACAATATTAGCCCAATCGAAACGGCAGAAGTTGCTTATGCAAATGGCAAATACGTTGACGCCCAAGAATTGTGCAACGACCTTGCCAACGAAGAATCATCTGCACGTATGTCGGTCGACGAGCTATGTCGGCTATCACTCCTTCTTATCCACCTCAGCGAGGTCAACGGCGAAGACGACGACAACGCAGCTACAGCAGCACGATTGATAGAAACCGCTATCAACCGAAGCGCCGATTCGACTGCAACATTCCTTGCCAACGCCCCGGTCGAAGACCGCGCTACCCTCGCTCTCATTTCGGCTATCAGCGACGGAATCAACAACCCCGTTGACACCGATAGCATTGATTTTCCCGAGGCTTATGCAGAATAACGAGAATTGGCTCGATAAACTCGCAGCCCTTAAAGGAATGATGCCCGAAGAGCCCGAAGCTGCCGCTGAAGAAGTAGCAGAAGCACCGGCAGACGAAAACGGCACTCAAAGCGGACGTCTCGACATAGTATTCGAGCGCAAAGGTCGTGCAGGTAAGTGTGCAACCATTATTACCGGCTTTACACTCGATGACGATGCTATCGCAGAGATTGCGTCAGGGCTTAAGCGCACCCTCGGCACAGGCGGATCGGCTCGCGGAGGCGAAATCCTCATTCAAGGCGACCGTCGCAAGGACGTGCTCAACTATCTGATATCGAAAGGCTTCAAAGCCCGAATCATATAAACACTAATGGTAATCGACGACATCTGTAGCCTTGTCAACACGTCGGCACGTGTCAAGGCTGTAAAAAGTCTGTGTAGTAAAGGTGGTGAAATCAATGGTTTAGCCGGGTCGTCGGCTGCCGTTGTTCTATCATCAATCAAATCGAAAGACCCGGTCATCGTTGTAGGCGATTCGCTCGACGATGCCGGATACTTATATTTCGACCTTTGCCGCATAGTGGGCGAAGACTTGGTGGTAATGCTACCATCGGGCTTCAAACGCGACATTAAATACGGACAAGTCGACCCACCGGCACAAATACTACGAACCGAAGCCCTCAACCGACTCTCGGCAGGCACAGTACGATTTGTGGTTACCTACCCCGAAGCCATTGCCGAATGTGTGGCTTCACGACAAGATTTACAGCAATTTACACTCTCGCTACGCAAAGATACCCGTGCCGATATGGGTACAACCGAAACGTGGCTACGAGAAAACGGATTTAAAGAAGTCGACTTCGTCTATGAGCCGGGGCAATATGCAATTCGCGGCTCTATTTTCGACATCTACGGCTACTCGTCGGAGCTACCTGTCCGCCTCGACTTTTTCGGCGATGAAATCGACTCGATACGCTCGTTCAACGTAGAGACTCAGCTCTCCGAAGAACGCCTCGACCACATAGACATCACTGCAAACGTAAGCCACCGAGGCGACCTCCAATCGCTTCTCGACTTCATAGCGCCCGGTAGCGTAATAGCCTTACGCAGTGAGCAATACACACTGCAGAGGATGCACGCGATTGCAGAATCGGGAATGTCGACATCGACACTACTGACCGACGATGGCGATGCCGATGCTCTTGAGTTGGTGGTAAACCCCGATGTATTTGCAGAGAAATTAGCCGAATTTCCGCGCATCATCTTCACGGCTTCCAAGCCCGGCGAAGACGGCACTCCGACACGCAAATCAAAAGCTGTTCTAACAATCGACTGCGCTCCACAAGGCGTATATCACAAGAATTTCGATATTATAGCCGACTCGTTTACGCGTTTTCTCTCAGAAGGTTACCGTCTTTGCATCTTGTCGGACAATCCGAAGCAGTTCGACCGACTGCACGAAATTTTTGCCGACCGTGGCGACCAAATCAGTTTTGAAGCCGTCGACGGCACACTACACGAGGGCTTTGTCGACCATCAAGCCAAGGTGTGCGTATTCACCGACCACCAAATATTCGACCGCTTCCACAAATATACGCTCAAAAGCGACCGCGCTCGCTCGGGCAAACTCGCCCTTTCGTTGCGCGAACTCGGACAACTCGAAGTGGGCGACTATATCGTACACGTCGACCATGGTGTAGGCAAATTTGCAGGCTTGCTACGCACTGAGATAAACGGTCGTATCCAAGAAGTTATCAAGCTAGTCTACCAAAATAACGACATCCTTTTCGTGTCGATTCACGCCCTGCACAAACTCGCGAAATACCGCGGCAAAGAGGGCATTCCCCCGAAAATCAATCGCATTGGCTCGGGCGCTTGGCAGAAAATTAAAGACCGCACCAAGGCAAAACTCAAAGACATTGCCCGCGACCTTATCAAACTCTACGCTGCACGCCGCCAAGAGAAAGGATTTGCATTCTCGCCCGACACTTACCTTCAGCACGAGCTTGAGGCATCGTTTATATACGAAGATACACCCGACCAGCTCACCGCCACCACGGCAGTCAAAGCCGATATGGAAAGCGAGCAACCGATGGACCGTCTCATCTGTGGCGATGTCGGTTTCGGCAAGACCGAAATCGCTGTTCGTGCAGCATTTAAGGCTGCTACCGACGGCAAACAAGTGGCAGTACTCGTGCCAACTACCGTACTCGCCTACCAACACTTCCACACGTTCTCAGAGCGCCTGAAAGACTTCCCCGTGCGCGTAGAATACCTCTCGCGAGCACGCTCGGCAAAAGAGACAAAAACGATTTTAGCAGACCTTGAATCCGGTAAAATCGACATCGTAATCGGCACACACAAACTCATCGGTAAGACGGTGAAATTCAAAGACCTGGGCTTGCTAATCATCGATGAAGAGCAGAAATTCGGTGTAGCAGTTAAAGAGAAACTGCGACAGTTGAAGGTCAATATCGACACCCTCACGATGAGTGCGACCCCCATACCGCGCACACTCCAATTCTCGCTTATGGGCGCTCGCGACCTATCGACCATCGCCACCCCACCGCCAAACCGCTACCCTATAATCACATCGGTCGATGCACTGAGCGACGACATCGTGCTCGAAGCCATCAATTTCGAACTTGCGCGCAGCGGTCAGGTATTCTTTGTCAATCACCGCATCGAAGGGCTCTACGACCTCGAAGCGATGATTAAGCGCCTTGTGCCCGATGCTCGCACCATAGTTGCTCACGGGCAAATGCCACCCGAAAAGCTTGAAAAGGCTATCAACGACTTCACGGCACACGACTACGACATACTCCTCGCAACGACGATTATCGAAAGCGGTATTGATATGCCCAACGTCAATACTATCATTATCAATAATGCACAGAATTTCGGTTTGAGCGAATTGCACCAGCTGCGTGGGCGCGTCGGTCGTTCATCGCGTAAAGCGTTCTGCTACTTGATGGTACCTTCCGGCAAACCGCTGTCGGCAGATGCGCGTCGACGCCTACAAGCTATCGAGAGCTTCTCCGACTTGGGCTCGGGCATCCACATTGCAATGCAGGACCTCGACATCCGCGGTGCCGGCAACTTACTCGGCGCCGAACAAAGCGGATTTATTGCCGACCTTGGCTACGAAACATATCAGAAGATTCTCCGCGAAGCCGTTCACGAACTTCGCACCGAAGAATTTCCCGAACTTGCCGAAAAGACAAGCAATGACGAGCCGACCGAAGAATATGTTGCTGATTGCGTGATAGAAAGCGACTTGGAATTACTTTTACCTTTCAGCTACGTGCCGCAAGAAGGCGAGCGAATTGCACTCTACCAAGAGCTCGACAGCATCGAACGCGAAGACGACTTGGTGGCATTCGAAGAACGCTTGCGCGACCGCTTCGGACGCATTCCCGATGCCGCTCGCGAGCTTCTACTCGTACCGCGCTTGCGCCGATATGCACGCCGTCTTGGCATCGAAAAAGTATCGATGAAGCAAGGAATGATGTTCCTCTACTTTGTAGGCGAAAACAACAAAGCATACTACCAATCGCCGATGTTCGGCCGTTTGCTTAACTATCTACAGCTCAACCCACACCGCACTCAAATCCGCGAGCGAAACGGACGCCGTAGTTTTGCAATAGCCCACGTGCCGACAGTCGAATCGGCTCTACATATCCTCAGAACGATACTCGAATTGGAGTCGGTGTAGCAGCTTCGTAAAATTTTTAATAAATATTGGGAAATATTTTGTATTACTGCAGATAAATACTAAATTTGCAGCAAATTAGCTCATTATCTAAATCCACTATCAGATTTCTCGATTTACGCCTAAATCGGATTCTCTCAACGCATCTATTATCAATCATTTAACTTAGCCTTTTATGAAAAAGTTTTTACTCTCACTTCTAACCTTACTTACGGTGGGGATAGCAGCCAATGCCGCGTATGTGAAGGCCACGTTCACAGATGGCAGCGAACTCGACCTCACTAAAAAGTACATCATCGTTTGCGAATCGAAGAAAACTGTGATGCTTAATAGCGCAACCGGTAACGCTCTTGCAAAAGCAGATGTAACTATCTCTAATGGCAAAATCGAAACACTTCCTGATGATGTAGCCATACTGACATTTGCCAAATCTGATAGCAATTATACAATTAAGAATGACGAAGGCAAATATTTAAAACTTGCTAGTAAAGAATTGTCGTGGAGTGCTACGTCTGTAGATGTTGCACTTAAAAATGGTAATATTTACACTTCAGCTGAATCAGAATACCGAATTCAGTATAATGCAAGCAGCCCTCGTTTTGCAGCATACAACAGCAGTCAGACAGCAGTTTGCCTCTTCGTAGAAGAAGGAGACCCTGAAAGTACTACAGTTACAGTAAAAGATATAAACACTACATACGCACCCAAGTTGACTCTCGCTCCTGAATTTAGCCAAAGCGAGCTAGGCACAATCACCTATGAGCCCATTGGTGATGCAGGTGTGGTTGACGTCAACTTGAACGTACTCAAAGCAGGCGAACAGACTGTTAAAGCCACTTGGACTGCCGATACTTACAAAAATACAAGCGCAGAATTTAAAGTTACTGTCTCAAAGGCAAATCCGACCCTCGCTTACAGCGCTAGCGAATGTACTATATTCGACAATGACGAAGCACCCGCCCTTCCGACTCTTAACAATCCCGCTAACCTTCAAGTTTCTTATAGCTCTAGCAACGAAAGCGTAGCAGGGGTAACTAACGACAGCGAGATTATCATTATAGGAACCGGTACAACTACTATCAAAGCAGAGTTTGCAGGCAACGATTGCTATAACGCAGCATCAACGCAGTACACCCTCACCGTACTCGACGGCAACAAGGTGGCAACACCTACATTTAGCCTTGCCGCCGGTACTTATGCTCCGATGACAAATGTAACTATCAGCACAGAAACAGACGGCGCGACAATCTACTACGAGATGAGTCTAGACGAGACTTGCGAAAAATCGTCGATTTGCAATGAGTATAATGCTGATTTTGGATGCACATTCTCTTCAGAAGGCACTTGGTATCTTCACACATACGCCACCAAGGAAGGTCAAACCGATAGTGAAATCGCAACCGTATGCTATGTAATCGAACGCACAAAGGCAGACTTCGGCTTTACAAAAGAAAGTGAAACAGTAACACTCAGCGGAAATGCCATTTATGCGCCCGAAATCAAAGGTTATGACCTCGGCGGCGTAACATACGAAATCGACGATCCAACCGTTCTTCGCCAAGTATGCGATGACTATTATGACAACGCACCCAAGTTTATTATTCTAAAGGAAGGTAACGCAAAGATTACTGCCACCCTTGATAATATGTTGTATCAAGAAGCAACATCAACTATTGAGGTAACAGTTTCGGCAACAAAGACCACTTCATTCGACTTCACCATAGCTGATGAAGCTGGTAAGGTGTATGGTCAAACTCCTACAAATGATGGTCAAACATATTCTAAAAATATTACAATGGCCAATGCTGATGGTGCTATTATTACCACCAATGACAAAGGTAGCGGTAATAGAGTGTGGGGTAGCAAAAGTCCTTATGATTGGCGCGTGTATAAAAATTCGACCGTTACAATCAAAGCTCCAGAGGGCAAATTTATTGCTAAGGTAAGCTTTACTGGTTCTGATCTAAAAAATCTGAGCACCGATTCAATAAATGGCACATACAATACTAAGACTTTCGTATGGACTCCAACCAATGAAACTTCGACAACTAGCGCAATTCTAAGTACTACAGGAACTATCAAAATTAAAACCATCACAATCGAATACATAGATTCAATCGATCGCGACGATTACGAAATTAGTTTTGCAGAAGAGTCATACACCATCTACGATACACAAGCCCTTCCTACTGCAACAATTAATGCAGAAGGAGTAGCCATTAAGTATCTCTTGAATGGCGAAGAGTATCAGTCGGGCCAATCGCTTACTCGTGGCTACTATACCCTTGTAGCCTACACAGAATTAAGCGAGACACACAATAGAGCGTATGCATCGACACAAGTACAGATTTTGAGCAATCCTCATTTCGGTATTCTCAAAATGCACTATTCAGTGTATGGAGCCGGCGCCCACGCAACATACGAAAAATATGTAATCGCTGAAATAGTAAACGGAAAGGCAGAATTCGGCGAAAAACAGATTAGCGCATTCGAAAACATCGCAACAGAAGAAGGAACAATCGCGTGTGGTGAAGTATTCTTCTCAACTGCAAATTATGACGATAATGAGCTATACAAGAGCTGGAAAGAATTCGGCGATAACAACTACATCTTCACACCTGCAAACGGAGATGAAACCTTGGCCGGCACAACCGACGATTATCATGCATTGACAATCCATGAACCCGGCGAATTCAAAGAATTCACAAGTCCTGTCGATTGTTTCGACGTCCCCGGAGCTAAGATTTACAGCATTGAGGTAATCGACCTCGATACTCCCAATCCCAAAGCACAATTTAAATACAATGGCGTAGTAACAGGCGTTGAAAACGTGGTAGTATCTGACGACGCAAGCGTTGAATACTATAACCTCAATGGTATCCGCGTATCTAACCCCGAAAACGGTATATTCATCCGTCGCCAAGGTAACAAAGTAAGCAAAGTTATTCTCTAATAGATAAATTAGTACATATTGCGACGCCGGCTCGATGAGAGTCGGCGTCGTTTCGTTAAAAGCAGCTCCTTATTATCGGTCGTCAACAAAGAGAAGCGATATAAAAAGCGGGATTTAAACAATATTAATACTCTTATTCAAATTTTCTATGTACTTTTGCAAAGTAGTGGAGAAACGCCACTGCTATACCTAAAACACGAACAACAATAAATCAATAAATAATTACCATGTTGGACAAAACCAATGTAAAGACACTCGATAAAGTGGTTGTACGCTTCTCGGGCGACTCCGGTGACGGAATGCAGCTCGCAGGCAACATCTTCACTAATGTGTCGGCAGGTCTGGGCAATCAAGTATCGACTTTCCCCGACTATCCCGCTGAAATCCGCGCACCACAAGGCTCGCTCGGCGGAGTATCCGGCTTCCAGGTAAGCGTAGGCACCGGAGTGCATACCCCCGGCGACGCATGCGACGTACTTATTGCCATGAATGCAGCAGCACTCAAGACAAATCATAAGTTCCTCAAACCCGGCGGCGTAATTATCGTCGATATCGACTCTTTTAAAGAGACAGACCTCAAAAAAGCACAATATCAGACAAACAACCCCTTCGAAGAACTCGGCATCAAGGCTCAAATCGTAGAAGTGCCCGTAACAACGATGACTAAAGCAGCACTTGCTGAAAGCGGGCTCGACAACAAGAGCATCCTCAAATGCCGTAATATCTTCGCCCTCGGCTTGGTATGCTGGCTCTTCGACCGTCCTCTCGAAAATGCACGCCACCACCTCCAGGTGAAATTTGCAAAGAAACCCGCAGTATTCGAAGCAAACTCGAAAGTACTTCAAGCCGGCTTCGACTACGGTCATAATATACATGCTTCGGTATCGACTTATCGTATCGAGACCGAAGAACCCACCCCCGGTGTTTACACCGATATTAATGGTAATACCGCAACAGCATGGGGCCTTATCATGGCATCGGAGAAATGCGGACGTCCGCTCTTCCTCGGTTCGTATCCGATCACCCCTGCTACCGACATTCTCCACGAACTTGCAAAACGCAAAGATCTCGGAGTGAAGGCTTGCCAGATGGAAGACGAAATTGCCGGTGTATGTTCGGCTATCGGCGCATCATTTGCCGGTAACCTCGCCGTAACATCGACATCAGGCCCCGGTCTTGCACTCAAGAGCGAAGGTATCGGTCTTGCAGTGATGGCAGAGCTTCCGCTCGTTATCATCGACGTACAGCGTGGCGGTCCTTCGACCGGTCTCCCCACCAAGACAGAGCAGACCGACCTTATGCAGGCACTCTATGGCCGTAACGGCGAATCACCCGTAGCCGTAGTTGCACCCGCATCACCCACCGACTGTTTCGACATGGCATTCGAAGCTTGCCGTATCGCAGTAGAACATATGACCCCCGTCATTCTACTCAGCGACGCATTTATCGGCAACGGAGCATCGGCATGGCGCGTACCTACTGCCGACGAGTACCCCGAAATCAAGACTCCCAACGTACCCGCCGAGCTTCTTGAGAACGGCACTTGGCGCCCCTACGTACGCACCGAAAACCTCAGCCGCTACTGGCCCGAAGGAGGAACAGAAGGCGCAACCCACCGTCTTGGCGGTCTTGAAAAAGACTGCGTAACCGGCGCGATCTCTAACGACCCCGTCAACCACGAAAAGATGGTGTACCTGCGTCGTCAGAAAATCGAAAATATCGCCAACGATATACCAGCACTCGAAGTACTTGGCAATGCCGATGCCGACACCCTCCTTATCGGCTGGGGCGGCACCTACGGCCACCTACGCACCGCAGCCGAACAGATGAATGCCAACGGCACTCCCGTAGCATTTGCACACTTCCGCTACATCAACCCGCTGCCCGCCAACACCGCCGAAGTGCTTTCGAAGTACAAACGCGTAATCGTAGCCGAACTTAATACCGGAATGTTTGCCGACTACTTGCAGAGCAAATACCCCGAGACACGCATCCAACGCATTAACAAAATCCAAGGCCAGCCCTTCGCAGTAAGCGAAATCATCGAAAAGGCCACCAAACTTATGGAGGACTAAGACATGGAAGACATCAAGACTTTCACCCCCGCCGACTATAAGAGCGACCAGGCTGTCCGTTGGTGCCCCGGTTGCGGCGACCACGCTATCCTGAATACACTCCACAAAGCAATGGCAGCACTCGGCATTGCGCCTCACAAGACCGCCGTTATCTCAGGTATCGGTTGTTCGTCGCGTCTGCCTTACTATATGAATACATACGGTATGCACACCATCCACGGCCGAGCAGCCGCCATCGCAACGGGCTACAAGGTAGCAAATCCGGAGATGACCGTATGGCAGATTTCGGGCGACGGCGACGGCCTCGCCATCGGTGGCAACCACTTTATCCATGCCGTACGTCGTAATATCGACATCAATATCATCTTGTTCAACAACAAGATTTACGGTTTGACAAAAGGTCAGTATTCGCCCACCAGCGACCGTGGTTTCGTAAGTAAATCGAGCCCTTACGGCACCGTTGAAGACCCGTTCATCCCTGCCGAACTCGTATTCGGAGCTCGTGGCACATTCTTTGCTCGCTCAATCGACGTAGAACTAGCCACCTCGCAGGCAGTGCTTGAAGCAGCCGCACGCCACAAAGGCACATCAGTGGTTGAAATCCTCCAGAACTGCGTGATTTTCAACAATGGCATCCACAACGCCATCACCGACCGCGAAGTACGCGCCGACCGCACCCTTCTTCTCCGCCACGGCGAAAAGATGGTATTCGGTAAAGATATGAACCGCGGTATCGTACGCGACGGATTTACCCTCAAAGCAGTAACTATCGGAGAAGATGGCTATACCCTCGATGACGTACTCGTACACGACGCACACGAACAGTCGAACTTCCTCCACCAGCAACTCGCAATGATGGATGGTCGTGGCGATCTCCCCCTCGCAGTAGGCGTTATCCGCGACGTAGAAGCACCGACATATAACGATGGTGTATCGGAACAGGTAGAAGAAGTACGCGCAAAGAAAGGCTTCAGCAGCCTTCGCGACATGGTTCTCGCCGGCGATACTTGGACAGTGGAATAGAAATCCGAGTTTTTTCATAGCAACAGAATCCCTCGAGGCAAATTTTAATGCCTCGGGGGATTTTTTATCCAGACTTAGCCAAAAACGACAAAAAATTTGAGTTTTCTACACATTTGAAGAAAATTGATATAATATCTAAAGATTTTGTCGAAATAATTTTGAAAATTAAAAATTTCGTTTTTACTTTGCAGTGTCAATCTAATTTCCAACAATAATATCAATCAAATTCCAATTTGTTTAGCATGAAAAAATCTTTACTTCTAGCATGTTTGGGCGTAATATCAGCATCAGCATTCGCCACCCAGACTCCGGAGACACTCAACGGAGTATCATTCCAAGGAATGTCGCCTAATGGTCGCTATCTAGTATCTCAGACATACGAAGATTTGACCATCTATGACCTCGTTAGCGGAGATGTGTACACATACGAAAACGATGATTACAACTATTACACCATCGGTAATGGCAATGCCGTGAGCGACAACGGTGTCGTAATTGCTTCGACTTACGAAGGCGGTAATCCCACATATTGGCAGAACGGTCAGTTCTACGAAGTAGAAGTACCCAAAGCAGACAAAATCAACTTCCTCAACGCTATTAGTGCCGATGGCTCTCGTATTATCGGCTATGTAGGTTTGTCAGACTTCGGCGATGATAGTAAAGGCGTAATGGGCGCCCCTGCATATTGGGATGTAACCGAAGACGGCAGCTATGGCGAATGCCACATTCTCCCCTACCCCACAGTTGACATCAATGGTCGTACACCTCAGTACGTAACCTCAATCAGCATCAGCGATGACGGCAAGACCATCGTAGGTCAGGTAATTGACAACAGCGGTAATACCATGCAGCCTATCACATACACCCAAAACGAAGATGGTGAATGGGAATACAAGCTACTACTAGAAGATCTCTACAACATCGACACCGATGACGCTCCCGAAAATCCCGGTCCGAGCCCTCTTGCACCCGAACCTACCGACTATATGGATGCAGATCAAAAGGCTGAATTCGAAGCCGACTTGGCAGAATGGCAGGCAACTTACACCGGTTCATACCCTGAGCCTACCAACTATATGACCGACGAACAAGCTGTGAAATACAACGAAGATATGGCAGCTTGGAAAGAAGAAATGAAAGTTTGGAATGAAGCATATGGGGCTTATGACGATTGGTACTGGGGCTTGCTCGAATCAATTCCCGTATTCGAATTCAACGATGTAAAAATAAGCCCCGACGGCAAGAAATACATCGGCACACAGGTTTGCGAAGGCTATGACCCGTACTACGCTCCTTGGATTATCGACATCGAAAGCGGTGAATACGAAGTACTCGACATGGGAACCAACCTCTCGATTTCGAGCAGCGTTGACGGCAACACATTCTTTGCGTACGACGACCTTAATATGCCGGTTTCATCATATATCGTAACCCTTGGTAACGATCTCGACGTAGTACCTCTCGAACATTACCTCCTCGAAAAAGCTCCCGACTTGGAAGACTGGATGGAAGACAACCTCCTTCACGAATATTCAGCATGGGACTACGATAGCAACACCGAAGTAACAGGTGAAGCTATATTCACCGGCGCGCCATATGCATCACGCGACCTCTCAGTTATCGCATTCTCGAGCTATCCTTACTGGGATTTCTCAAGCGCAGGCTTCGGCTGTATCATCAAACTTAATGACGATAGCGGCGTACAGAACGTAGCAGTTGCAGAAGGCGGCAAGATTGCAATGGACGCAAACGGCAACCTCGTACTCGACTCAGAAATTGCAAATGTAAACGTATATGACCTCTCAGGTCGTCTCGTACTCAGTGCAAACGCTAACGAAGCAGCCGGCAGCAACCTCGCAAACGGTATCTACATCGTACGCGGCGTACGCAATGACGGTAGCATCGTATCTGCAAAACTTACCAAGTAAAAAGCTGATTCTTATCGACATATCAAGCCGTGGGTTCGATGAATCCACGGCTTTTTTGTATTCTACGATAAAAAATAGCGATTTCAGACAGCAAATGTCAACAAAAGTCTGTTATACGACTAAAAAAATTACATTTCGTTGGTGAAAAGGTCGATTTTTGCAGAAAAAATTTTGATATTTCAAATTTTAGCATTTACTTTGCGTATTGAAACTATTATACCAAAGAATATTCAATCCACTCCAAATTGTTTTGTATGAAAAAACCTTTACTTCTTGCTTGTCTTAGCGGTCTTCTAACGCTAAACGCGTATGCAGTTGACGAACCGCAATATCTTGAAAACGTAGGTTTCCAAAGCATTTCGCCTAATGGCAGATATTTGGTATCGAATGTTTATGGCATTATTGACATATACGACACTGTTGAAAACAAATCATATCATTACGAAGCCGACACCGATGATTGGGATACTTCTTACTTCCTCGGCAATGGTGAGCTCGCCAGCAATAGTGGTATCATAGCAGCTACCAACCGTTCAGTCGGCAAAGCCGTATATTGGCAGAATGGCGAATGGTACGAGCTTGAAGTACTCGATGAAGAAACATATAACTTTATCAATGCCGTAACCCCCGACGGCTCACGTATCTGCGGCTACGTTACCAACCCCGGCAAAGCGTCGGGCGATGACGATATCATCGGCCTCCCCGCTTACTGGGATGCAGAAGCAGACGGCGGCTATGGCAAATGCAACATTCTTCCCTATCCGAAAGTAGACTTCCTCGGCCGTATACCCTCGTCGATTACAGCTATCAGCATGAGCAGCGATGGTAAGACTATCGTAGGTCAGCTCCACGACTACTCTGACATGGTAGTACAACCTATCATCTATACACAGGACGAAAAAGGTGAATGGTCGTACGAACTTCTCTACACCGACAACTTCGTAACCGACGGTCTTGAACCCGAAAAGCCCGGAGAAGCTCCTGTATATCCCGAATTCGCCGATTATATGACCGAAGATGAAATGGCGGAATATAATGAAGCAGTCAATGCATACTGGTCCGGTGAATCTGACAGTTATCCTGAAGCAACCGACTACATGAGCGCCGAAAAGAAAGCTGAATACGATACCGCTATGGAGGCATACAATGTTGTTGCAAGCGAATGGCAGGAAAAAGATACAGCTTGGTACGACTGGTTCTATAAACTTATTGACTACAAAATATATACGTTCGACTTCAACGATTGCCGTGTAACCTCTGACGGCAGCAAGTATATCACTACTCGCAATATCAAGAATCCGGATGACCCTTATGGCTATCCTGAAACAGTAGCAGTTGTTTACGACCTCAAAAGCGGAGAAACAACCACATACGAAAAGAACGGCTACATCAGAATCACTCAGGCAGTCGACAACAACACATTCTTGGCATACGACAACTGGAACTATCCCTATACCGGTTATGTAATCGAAAACGGTGAAATCACAAAACTCTCTGATTACATTCTCGGTCGTGTCCCCGAACTCAAAGACTGGATGAACGAATACTTCTTCCACGAATATGAAGAAACCAACTACGACACCAACGAATCAGTTCAAGGCTCCGGTTTCTTTACCGGCATGTCGGTAATGTCGAGCGATAAAAATGTACTCGGCTTCTGGGTTGAAAACGCTTGGGACTTCTATGCAGAAGGCTTGTACACCGTAGGTGCAATCATCGACTTCTCGAAGTACGCCGGTGTTAGCGAAGTAACAATTGCCGAAGGTGGCAAAATCGCATTCGACGCAAACGGCAACTTGAGCGTAAGCGAAGAAATCAACTCGGTAGAAGTTTACGACCTCGCCGGACGCCTCGTACTCAACAACGCAGGCGCTAACAACCTCGGCAACGGCGTTTACTTAGTGAAAGCAACTCTTAACGATGGAACAGTACATACTGCAAAACTCGCAAAGTAATATTTCTTAAATAATCTTCACACATTCAGGCAGGTATCCCTATAAAATGGGGTGCCTGCCAAGAATGTGAAAAGGGCAAAGAACAGATTCGAGATTAAACCACCGACAAAACACACGGTCTAATCGATTAATAACTAACAATCTAAATAAATCCACAATGCGCAAAGCCTTATTCACACTTTTCATCGCAATCGTGGCAATGGTAGCCGCACCCTCGATGTCGGCTCAGCTTCCCTCAGTGCAACTCAAAGACACCAAAGGTCGCACTATCAACTCAGCCAAACTCTCTAACAACGGTAAACCCTTTGTTATCAGCTTCTTCGCAACATGGTGCAAACCTTGTATGCGCGAACTCCGTGCCATCTCTGAAGTATATCCCGATTGGCAGGACGAAACCGGCATGAAGATGTATATCATCTCAATTGATGATGCACAGAATACCAACAAGGTAAAACCCCTCGTAGACGGTGAAGGATGGGAATACGAAGTACTCCTCGACGCAAACAGCGACCTTTTCCGAGCCCTCGGATTACAGTCGGTGCCCCACGCAATCGTCGTTGACGGCAAAGGCAAAATCGTTTACACACACTCAGGTTATACCGACGGTGCCGAAACCGAACTTATCGAAGCCGTTCGCAAAGCAGCTAAAAAGAAATAAATCAGCGCATGAATTTCCACAAGATAATCACCGCCGCAGCCCTCACAGCAACCGCTCTTAGCGCCGGCGCTCTCAATCTTGGAGAAACCAGCGGCGTGGCACTACATGGTAGCGTCCAAGCCGATGTGCTTTTCCCGGAAGAAGATGCCGCCATCAACACCGGCACTTACGATAAAGACATACTTTTCAATACATACGCCGACCTCAACTTGATTAGCAAGTACGTCGACGCAGGCCTTCGCTGCGAATTTATGAAGTGGCCTATGCCAGGCTATGAAAAGGATTTCAAAGGCTGGGGAGTGCCTCACATCTATGCCAAAGGTCGCTATAAAGGGTTCGAACTCACCGCAGGCGATTTCTACGAGCAATTCGGTAGCGGTTTTATCCTCCGCACCTACGAAGAACGCTCGCTCGGTATCGACAACTCGATTCGCGGCGGTCGCTTGAAAGTATCAGCCATTCCAGCAACACGTCTTACCGTCCTCGGTGGAGTTCAACGTCGCTATTGGGATTGGGAAAAGGGCTCGCAAGTGTATGGCGGTGATGCTGAAATCGACTTCCAAGACATCTTCAAGTCAATCGCCAATAAGGGAGCCGCTTGGACATTCGGTGCATCGTACGTACTCAAGCACGAAGACGACCAAGATATTTTCATACCCGGCACCGACTACCGCCTCAACCTCCCCAAATCGGTAAGTGCCTACGACCTGCGTTCACAGTTCCGCAAAGGCGACTTCAACGTAATGGGCGAATTTGCGTGGAAAGGACAAGACCCATCGTTCGACAACGATTATACTTATGGCAAAGGTACTGCCGTAATGCTTAGCGCGTCATACTCTCGCTCAGGACTTTCGGCACTTGTACAGGCAAAGCGTAGTGAAAATATGGCATTCCGTAGCCAGCGCTCAATGTCGGGAACATCGGCATTCCTTAACAATATGCCTGCATTTGCCTACACACATACCTATGCGCTTCCAGCGCTCTACCCCTACGCTACACAGGCAGCCGACGGAGAATGGGCATTCCAAGGTTCGTTGGCTTATCAGTTCAAACGTCGCACTGCCCTTGGCGGTCGCTACGGCACAAAGGTAAAATTGAACGTTAGCTATATCCGCGGTCTCGACCATCAGGCACCTACCGAACTTCTCCCCGGAGTTGTTGCCGGCAGCGATGGTACAAGCACCACATTCTTCGGTATGGGCGAAGCCTACTACCACGACATCAACCTCCAAGTCGACAAGAAATGGAGCTCATCGTGGAGCCAGACTTTTATGTACATGAATCAGATGTACAACAAGACCGTAATCGAAGGTGAGGGTGGCAGAATCAAGACCAATATCTTCGTAGTAGATACAAAGTGGAAAATCAATAATAAATTCACACTTCGCAACGAGCTTCAGTACCTCCACACCGCTCAGGATGAAAAAGACTGGGTATACGGACTACTCGAACTTTCGGTTGCGCCCTACATTATGGTTACCGTGAGCGATATGTGGAATGTTGGCGTTACCGACAATCACTACTACAACTTCGGTGTAACCGGTAACTATCGCGCTAACCGCCTCCAACTCAGCTACGGCCGTACACGTGCGGGCTTCAACTGCTCAGGCGGCGTTTGCCGATATGTGCCTGCAACTCGCGGCTTCCAGATAGCATACGCATACACATTCTAAACTCAATAAAGCAACCAACGAAATGAAAAATATTATTCTTACCATTGCAGCGGCTGCCTTGTTGAGCTCGTGCTCCGACATTGCAACCGACGAACGCTACCTCGAAAGCGAAAGCGTAGCCGTGCAGCGCGCCGTGCTTATCGAAGACTTTACCGGTCAGAAATGTATCAACTGCCCTTACGCTCACGAAACTCTCGAAAAACTCGTTGAGCAGTACGGAGATGAAGTAATTCCCGTAAGTATCCACGCCGGAAACGATTTTGTCAGCATTCCTTCTGATTATAAACGCTATACCGGTTTACGCCAACCAGAAGGTAATACATATTGCGACGCATGGGGTATCGACGAATTTCCCAAAGGCGTAATCAACCGCACCGGCAGCCCCATCAACCACGATGAATGGGCAGATGCAGTACGCAAACAGTTAGCACTCGAGTCGGACCTCGATATAAGCGTAGATGCAGAGTGCTATTATGGCGATAAAGTAAATATTACACTCAATTTTACACCCAAATCCGACATTAAAGGCAAACTCCAGGTGTGGATTCTTGAAGACAGCATCGTTGCTCGTCAGGAACATAAGGACCTTGGTCTAATCCGCGACTACGTTCACAACCACGTATATCGTGCATCAGTTAATGGTGTCGGAGGAGAAGGCATCGCGCTTAAAGACGACGATTACAAAACCCTTAATATGAGCTACGATGTACGCAAGACCGAGACAGAAACATGGGTACCCGAAAATCTCTCGGTTGTAGCATTCGTTTATAACGAAAGTGGTGTCGTTCAAGCAGCCAAAGCACACGTTAAAGTGAAATAATCCAACTCCGAAAATATAAAAACAGAAACTAATATGAAAAAACTCTTACTCAGCCTTGTAGCTGCAGCGATGTCGTTCTCGGCAAGCGCAATTAAGCTCACATTCTATAATGGCGACCAAGTAATCGAAAACGGCTCGACTATCTACTTCAGCGAAGTTACTGTAGTTGAAGAATTCGAAGACGGTGTCAAAGAAGTAAAATTAGAGCCCGAACTCTATCTTTCAACCGACCTCTTTGCAACAAATATCAACATTACCGCAAAATCGGACTATGCAGTTCTGCTATGTGCAGGTTCCGGCTGTATCAACGGTAAAGATCTAACAAAAGAAAATATTAAGCTTAGTACTAACGAAAAGCTCGACCTTCAATTCCACTGGGAAGGCGAACTTGAGCCCGACGAAACAACTCCCACCATCACCACCGAATTTTCAGCCATCGTTGGCACCGACGAAAGCACACGCATCTCGTTTACCATCGTAATGGGTGAAAATGCAGCATCGGTAGACGCAATCACAAGCAACAACACTATCGAATATACCGGCAACGGCTTTGCATACAGCCTCAATGCGCCTGCACAGTTTGCACTCTATAGCATTACCGGTGCTCAGGTAATGTCGGCAAACCTTAACGGTAACGGCACACTCGCTACCGACGGTCTCAAAGCAGGTGTATATGTATACACACTCGACGGCAAGACCGGCAAAGTTTACGTTCGCTAATACGCAACTATATAGAAGCGAGGGGCCAAAAAAAGCCTCTCGCTCATTCCATACAACTAGATACTATTCAGGAAATTTGTTTAATATGAAAAGAATCACCTTAGTAGCCCTTGCAAGCCTTGCACTCGCATCAGTATCGGCTGCCAACTACGAACTCAGCACCCCCTACTCAGCCGTTACCGGCGAAGAAGTAGTAGGGGTAAAGAGCACAATACTTTCTCGCGGAGAAAACCAATCAGTAGTGTACACTGCAGCCGAAAAACCATACGATTGCGCAACACTTAATGGCTTGGCAGATAGTACCACCCTTGCACAAGCACTCCAAATTACAAAAAATTTCACCACAGAATTTGCAGGTGCAAATACAGGTGCAAAGATTACAAAATTTCACTTCTACACCGGTGGCAATACAAAAACTCGCGTTAACGAGATCTTAAACTATACAATATTCTTGACAAATGATCTTCAGAAAGCCCCATTCTACACTCAAGAATATACAACAAATACAACAGAAAGCATGACTCAATGCACTGTTGTATTAGACGAACCTTACACACTTGAAGCCGGTAAGGAAGTCTACATCGGCATGAAGTATACCACAACCAGCAAAAATGACTATACAATTGTTTACGATGGTCTTCCTGATGGCGACTATCGCGGTAGCTGGTATGCAGTAGAGAAAGCAACAACAGTAAAAGGCGACGACGGCAAATACTATACAGTAACCAACTTAGAATGGGACAACCTTGGAGATGAGGCCGGTGCACTTTGCATATCAGCTACCATTGAAGGCGAAAATTTTCCCGACAACCGCGTAACAGTAAACAATATAAGCGTGCAGCCGATAATCAACAAAAATGAACCATTCCGCTTCGACGTAGCATTTACAAACAATGGTGCAACTTCTATAACTTCAATTGGCTATGAATATACCATCGGCAATCAAGAAGCAATAACCGGGACATACAAACTCGGCGAATCACTTGCATACAGTGCAAGCACCGGCATCTATGTTACCGACAATGTTTACACCGGCACACCCGGCGAAAACATTGACATTAAGTTTACTATCACAGAGGTCAACGGCAATACCAACAATTCAGAATACGGCTATTCAGTAGCTCAAACCTACGTACTCGATGAAGGCAAAGGCTACAATCGCAATGTAGTCATCGAAGAATTTACCGGTACATGGTGTGGCTGGTGCCCTAGAGGTATCGTTGCAATGGAACGCATTCGCGAAGAATTCCCCAATGGAGAATTAATTCCTATCGCAGTTCACTCGCAAGACGAAATGTACAACTCGACTTGGGGGCGTGTGCTTGCTTACAATAAAGGTCTACCCGATGCAACGATTAACCGCGAACACTTTACTGTAAACCCGGAGTACAACAACATTATGGGGTACTACAACGACATCAAGAACGTTCCTGCGCTTGGTAAAGTAGACCTCGAATACACTTTCGACGCCGATACAACCAATATCATTATCACTGCGACAACCGAGTTTGCAGTTGACGTTGAAAATGCAGCAGATAAATACGCTCTCTCATTCGCAATTACCGAAGACAACGTAGGTCCTTACAAACAAACCAACTACTATAGCGGTATGACCACCGACTGTGGGGGCTGGGAAAAGAAACCTCAATCGGTAATGACAATGTACAACGACGTAGCTCGTCAGCTTATCGACTTCAAAGGCTCTAAGAATAGTATTCCCGAAAGCGTTGAAGCAGAAACCGAATATACATTCGAGCTCACAAAACGATTGAACTCAAGCATCAAAAATACGAAGAACATCAACGTTATCGCTTACCTTCTCGACACAACAACCGGAGGAATCGTAAATGCATGCATAGTTAAGCACCCCGAGGTCGAGGATGGAGCCGGAGTAGCAGACGTAATCGCTAACGGCAACAACGCACCTGTTGAATACTTCAACCTTCAGGGCGTACCCGTTGCTAACCCCGAAACCGGCGTATATATCCGCCGCCAAGGCACATCGGTTAGCAAAGTATATGTGAAATAATCATTGCTTCATCGGAAAATCATATATTCCGGCACGCCCCGACGGTGTGCCGGAATTGTTTTATTGGCAATATGACACTAATCGCCGATTAACAAACAAATAAATTTGGAGAATTGCTTAGAGATACCGCATTTTTTTTGTAATTTTGCAAGCCAATAGCTACAGTATAGCCCATGTCGACACTCAAACCTATCCACACCGCACTTGTATCGGTCTACAGCAAAGACCGCATCACTCCTATCGTAAAGAAACTTCATGCCCTCGGCGTAGAATTGCTCTCGACCGGCGGCTCACGTTCGTTTATCGAAAGCCTTGGCATCCCCTGCAAGGCAGTTGAAGACCTTACCGGCTATCCTTCGATTCTCGGAGGCCGCGTAAAGACCCTTCACCCCAAAGTATTCGGCGGCATTCTCGCACGTCGCGACAACGAAAGCGACCGCAACGAGATGTCAGAATACGAAATTCCTGCAATCGACCTCGTAATCGTAGACCTCTATCCTTTTGAGGCAACCGTAGCGTCGGGAGCATCACAGCAAGACATCATTGAAAAAATCGATATAGGCGGCATTTCGCTCATCCGCGCAGCTGCCAAAAACTTTGCAGATACAATCATTGTAGCCTCCGACGCACAATTCGACTACCTCGAAGGTATGCTCGACCGCAATGGTGCTGCATCAAGCCTCGATGAACGTCGTTTCCTCGCACAGGAAGCATTTGCAGTATCGTCAGGCTATGATTCTGCAATCTTCAACTGGTTCGCACAAGGCAATAATGCCGAGCACCTCCGCGTAGCCGTTGATGGTGCTAAGGACCTTCGCTATGGCGAAAATCCACATCAGGCAGCTCGCTACTACGGCAAGTTCGATGCCAACTTTGAGCAGATTCACGGTAAAGAAATTTCATACAACAACCTCCTCGATATAGATGCCGCATGCGGACTTATCGATGAGTTCGACACCACCACCGTTGCCATCTTGAAGCACAACAACGCATGCGGTCTTGCATCGCGTGCCACAGTGCTCGACTCATGGAAAGACGCACTTGCAGGCGACCCTGTATCGGCATTCGGCGGTGTTATTATCTGCAACAGCCGCATCGAGGCTGAGGCAGCAGAAGAAATCGGCAAAATCTTCTTTGAAGTAATCATCGCTCCCGAGTACTCGGAAGAAGCCCTTGCAATCCTCTGCCAGAAGAAGAACCGCATCGTGCTCAAGCGCCACGTAGCAGCCGCTCCTGCAATGAAAGTTCGCACAATTCTTGGCGGCGTACTCGTTCAGGAAAACGACAGCAAGGTAGAAACAGCCGACGACCTCAAACTCGTATCAGGTGAATGTCTCAACGACACAATCATCGCCGATATGATTTTTGCCAACAAAATCGTTAAGCACTCAAAGAGCAACGCTATCGTGCTCGCTCGCAATGGTCAGCTTCTCGCATCGGGCGTAGGTCAAACATCACGCGTCGACGCCCTCCGTCACGCAATCGAGAAAGCCAACAGCTTCGGTTTCGACCTCAAAGGGTCGACAATGGCATCAGACGCATTCTTCCCCTTTGCCGACTGTGTAGAAATCGCACATAACGCAGGTGTAGAATACGTAATCCAACCCGGTGGATCAATCCGCGACAACGACACCGTAGAATACTGCAAAGCAAACGGTATCACTATGGTAATGACCGGATTCCGCCATTTCCGTCATTAATCCAAAATACCCTCTCGCTCCACTAGAAATGAGACTATTTTCACTTACAAAAGAAATAGCAATCGACCTTGGCACTGCCAATACGATTATCATTCATAACGACAAAATCGTTATCAATGAGCCATCAATCGTAGCGCTCGATAACCGAACCGATAAGCTCATCGCCGTAGGTAAAGAAGCGCATCAGATGGAAGGAAAGGGCCACGCCGGCATCCGCACCGTGCGTCCCCTTCGCCAAGGCGTTATTGCAGACTTCCAGGCAGCCGAACTAATGATTCGCGGTCTTGTGAAGAAAGCATCGACCAAAAACAACTGGTTCTCCCCCTCGCTCCGTATGGTAGTGGGTATTCCTTCGGGCTCAACCGAAGTTGAAGTACGCGCCGTACGCGACTCGTCGGAGCACGCCGACGGCCGTGATGTGTATATGATTCACGAACCGATGGCAGCCGCACTCGGTATCGGCTTGGACGTAGAAGCGCCACAGGGTAATATGATTGTCGATATAGGTGGTGGAACAACCGAAATCGCCGTAATCTCGCTTGGCGGTATCGTGAGCAACAAGAGTATTCAGGTTGCCGGTAACGACCTTACCGACGATATTCTCAACCATATGCGTCGCGCCCACAATATCCGCGTAGGCGTTCGCACAGCCGAGCAGATTAAGATTCACGTAGGTTCGGCACTTACCGAGCTTGAAAATCCGCCGGAAGACTACGTAGTACACGGTCCTAACTTGATGACCTCGCTTCCTCTTGAGGTTCCTGTAAGCTATCAGGAAATCTGCCACTGCATCGAAAAAACTATCAGTAAAATCGAAGCGGCGGTATTGGCAGCACTCGAAGCAACTCCCCCGGAATTGTATGCCGACATCGTAAAGAACGGCATCTACCTCGCCGGCGGCGGTGCACTTCTACGCGGTCTCGACAAACGACTCACCGACAAGATTGGTATTCAGTTCCACATCCCCGATGATCCCCTACTCTGCGTAGCCAAGGGAACAGGCGTGGCTCTCAAGAATACCCAACGTTTCTCATTCCTTATCCGCTAAGCCTAGCGGCTTAAAGCGGTGGAAACAAGACTGTGAACGAATTATTCGCATTCTTAGTACGACACAGCAAGTGGCTTGTCTTCACGATACTCGTGGTGATAAGCTGCATGCTGTTATTTAATGATGACCCCTACCGACAGCACGTCTACATCACGTCGGCAGGCCGATTGGCGTCTACCGCCTACAAAGGCGCCAATAATGTAACGTCGTACTTCAACTTGCACGATACCAACGAAGACTTGAACCGCAGAAATGCCGAATTACAATCAGAAGTTGGTCGACTACAAAGTATAATCCACCGCCTGCAAGAAGAATATCAGCTCGACACATTGGTGCTCGACAGTGATGTGCGCCAATTCGACTATATCACAGCACACGTAATAAGCAACTCGGTATCTCATCCGTATAACTACTTGACAATCAACAAAGGTAGTGGCGATGGCATCCGACCTGAACTTGGTGTAATCGACCGCAATGGTGTGGTAGGCATCGTGAGCAATGTAGGACAGTCGAGCGCACGAGTAATCTCGCTATTGAATCCGCACTTCCGTCTTTCATGCAAAATCAAACGAAGCGAATACTTCGGTTCGCTTGTATGGGACGGCAAGAATCCGACCGAGGCATCGCTAGAAGAATTGCCTCGTCATACAGTGTTCAACGTCGGTGATACAATCGTAACCAGCGGTTATTCAGCCGTCTTTCCTGCCGGATTGCCCGTAGGAGTAGTGCTCGACGACGACACCGACAAAAATCAGAACTTCTTCACCTTGCGCATCCGTCTGCTCGCCGATTTTACCACGCTGAGCAACGTGCAAGTAGTGGTAAACAATAAAGCCGACGAGCTAAAAGCTATCCGCGCCGGCGAAGAAAACGACTCTAAAAAGAACCCCTTCGGCACCTGATGACAAAGTACTTCATCAAATATGCACTGATATTCCTGCTGCTGATACCAGCCCAGACTATCATTTTCAGCCACGCGATACTCTTCAACGTGGCCGTGCCCTTGGTGTTTATCTATCTAATCATCTCACTACCGGTAACCATCGGCACAAATATCTCGACATTTCTCGGCTTTCTTGCCGGATTAATGGTAGATATATTCGGCAATACACCCGGAGTGAACGCCTTGTGCTGCACTAGTCTTGCATTTATCCGCAAACCGGTTTTCCACCTATATGTGTCGATGGACGATGATTTGGCAGGACGAAGCCCGTCGTCGCAATCAATGGGTCATGCAGCGTTTATGAAGTATATGGTAACGATGGTGCTGATATACTGCACAATGGCATTTGCCGTAGAAGCCTTTCAGCTATTCAGCTTCAAACTACTGTTGCTCCGCATCATAGCATCGACGGCATACACGTTCGTACTCCTCTACGCAATAGACTGTCTCCACTTGAGGCATCGAGAAAACTAAGCCCGCATCGACGCATCGAGGCTGCCGCGAGGTTCGCGGCTTTTTCTATTTTAACTCCTCCAATCTATTCTCCACCAATGAGAAAGAATTATAATCTTGAAAAGCGAAAATATATAATCGGCGGGTTCGTGGTGCTGATAGCACTCATCTACATAGTGCGACTCTTCGACCTCCAACTTGCCGACGAAAAATATAAGCGGTCAGCCGACTCAAACGCGTTCTTGAAAAAGACCGTGTACCCGTCGCGCGGCCTAATCTACGACCGAAATGGCGAATTGGTCGTATTCAATCAGCCGGCATATGACGTGATGCTTATTCCGCGCGACGTGCAGCCGTTCGATACGCTCGATTTCTGTGAAACTCTCAATATCACGCCTGAAGCGCTTCAAAAACGCTTTGCTGATATGAAAGACCGACGACTGAATCCGGGCTACTCGTCATATACACCTCAACGTCTTATCACCCAGCTATCTGTGCAAGACTATGGTCGACTGCAAGAGAAGTTGTATCGCTTCCCTGGTTTCTTCATCCAGAAGCGAATTCTGCGCCAGTATAAGCAACCGACCGCTGCCAACGTGCTCGGCAATATCCGAGAGGTATCGCAAAGCGATATCGACCGCGACGACTACTATTCGCCCGGTGACTATACCGGCGACCTCGGTATAGAGAAGAGCTACGAGCGCTATCTCCGTGGTGTAAAAGGCGTTGAAGTGCTCATCCGTGCAGCGAACGGCACTATTCAGGGTAGATATGAAGATGGAGCGCACGACATTCAACCGGTGTCGGGTCGCGACCTCCGTCTCAGCCTTGATATCAAGTTGCAACAATATGCAGAGTCGCTAATGGTGGGCAAACGAGGTGCAGTAGTGGCAATAGAGCCTGAAAGTGGTGAAATTCTTTGTATGGTGTCGATGCCCAACTACGATCCGACTTTGCTTGTAGGTCGTCAGCGCGGTAAAAATTACAAAAAGCTCGTTCAGGATGATTCGTGGCCTTTATTCGACCGCGCATTGATGGGAGCTTACCCTCCCGGGTCGACATTCAAGCCAACACAAGGACTGATTTTCTTGCAGGAAGGTATTATTGACATAAACACACCCTACCCCTGCTCGCACGGCTACATCAACGGAGGACTGCGCGTCGGCTGCCATGCACACGGAGCACCGCTACCTCTCAAGCCGGCGATTCAGACATCGTGTAACGCGTTCTTCTGCTGGGGCTTCAAAGCAATGATTGACCGCCGCAGCAAATACGGGACTTGCGCCAAAGCATTCGAAGTATGGAAAAATCACCTCGTATCAATGGGGTACGGATATAAGCTTGGAGTCGACCTCCCCGGAGAAAGTCGCGGCTTTATCCCCAACGCGAAATTCTACGATAAATTCTACAAAGAAGGGCGATGGAGCGCAAATACAATCATCTCTGTATCAATTGGACAGGGAGAGATTCTGTCGACACCGCTGCAAATCGCCAACCTTGCGGCTACGATTGCCAATCGCGGACATTTCATCACTCCCCACGTTGTGAAAGAGATTCAAGATACCGTGTTACCTGATTTCTCAGTGCGCTACCCCACCGTAGACGCTCGCTACTATAATGAAGTGGCCGAAGGAATGCGTATGGCCGTAACCGGAGGTACTTGCCGCCGCGCCGCCATTCCCGGTATCGAAGTATGCGGCAAGACCGGAACTGCTCAGAACCCGCACGGGCGCGACCACTCGGCATTTATGGGCTTTGCGCCCTACGACAAGCCGAAAATCGCCGTTGCGGTATACGTCGAAAATGGCGGTTGGGGAGCTACTTACGGCGTGCCAATCGGCTCGCTCGTGATGGAGAAATACCTCACAGGCAAGATTGCCCCCGAACGCAAAAATATGGAAGACCAAATGCTAAACACCACCCTATACTATGCCCCTGCCAAGAAGAAATGACCCTGCAACAATCTTCCGTAATCTAGATTGGGTTACGGTTGCAATCTACCTTATTATGGTACTCGCCGGTATGGTGAGTATCTATGCAGCTTGCTATGATTTCGACGAAGCATCGATGTTTTCGACGGAAGAGTTCTCGGGCAAGCAGTTGCGCTGGATCGGTCTATCGCTTGTAGTAGGAGTTGTGATATTGCTAATCGACTCACGAATGTACGAAACGTACGCATATCCGATTTATATCGCAGTAGCTATCTTGCTGTTAATCACGCCGTATATAGCACGCGATATTAAAGGTTCGCTATCGTGGATTTCGTTCGGTTCGATGAGTTTGCAGCCGGCAGAATTTGCCAAATTCGCCACTGCATTGGCAATGGCAAAGCTATTCAGCAGCTATCACTTCGACTTAAATGCCAAATGGACTAATTACGTCAAAGCCATAGCAATATTTGTAATACCTATCTTATTGATTCTAAATCAGAAAGAGACCGGCTCGGCACTAACGTTCACCTCTCTTGTTTTTGTACTCTATCGCGAAGGGATGAACGGTTTGGTGCTATTCGCCGCAGTTTTTGCAGTAGTGATATTCGTAGTAGCGCTAAAATATGCTGAGACTATGATTCTCGGCATTGCCACGGGCGAATTTATCGTTCTAATGATGATAATGGTGGTAATGATAGGTATGGCAATGACTTATTCTCGCCGCTTTGAGATAAGTCGAAATTTGGTGTTTTGGTTTGCCGGCGGAAGCTTGATAATGTTCTTGCTCAATCTAGCCGGACTTGAATTGCCCAACCTCGCTATTTGCCTCACACTCATCGGAGTTGCTTGTATCTATATCGTTGTAGAGGCAATCAAATATCGCAAGCCCCGTCTTTACATCACCGTAGCCACAGCTATCGTATCAGTAGGATTTCTCTTCTCGGTAAACGCAGCCTACGAGAATATCCTTCAACCGCACCAGAAACTTCGTATTCAGGTAGCACTCGGCATAGTAGAGGACCTTCGAAATGCCGGATATAACGTAAACCAATCAAAAATCGCAATCGGTTCGGGAGGCTTCTTCGGTAAGGGCTTTCTCAATGGGACACAAACCAAACTAAAATACGTACCCGAACAACATACCGACTTCATTTTCTGCACGATAGGCGAAGAAGAAGGATTTGTTGGCGCAACAGCAGTAACATTGCTATTTCTAGCGCTAATACTACGAGTTATCTCGATAGGCGAACGACAGCCTACTACATTCGGACGTATTTATGCATACTGCGTAGCCTCATACTTTATCTTCCATTTCTGCATCAATATCGGCATGGTGATCGGTCTGTGTCCTGTCATCGGTATCCCGTTGCCGTTCTTCAGTTACGGAGGGTCGTCGCTGTGGGGATTTACCATCCTCTTGTTTATACTGCTCAAAATAGATGCATCTAGAAAGAGTGTGATGGCGTATTAGTCCTGCTTTTGCCGTTCTCGTTAAAAAGGAGCTAGTCTGACGTGTCGGACGATTGTGCTTTAGTATTTTCCAAAATGTCAATGTACTCTTGCTGCCGATTTGGCTTTTAAC
>CAZYYV010000007.1:10023-51325 GCA_964651295.1 uncultured Bacteroides sp. | reverse complement strand
CTACTGTGGGGTTGCCGCGTGAATCGAGCACCTCACGACCGATGATTTTTTCGATTTTCATAGTGCAATTACTAATAATCTGTTATGTTGTATCTTAGTTGTCTATTCTGATAATTCGGAATACCGCTACAAATTTACGAAATATTTCCGTATTTGATACGCTCTAATAACGTTTTTTTTCGCTTAACCGCATTTTGACGTGCCGCATGATGTGCAGATAAGGCATCCTTCTTGGTAAACTAAGGTCTCCTGACCACAATTAGGACACTTTTGACCTCCGGCTGCGGTGCCGTTGGGAAGATACTTCTTAAGGGCGCGTTCGACTCCCATCTTCCATGTATTGATCGACTGTGAGTTGAGTTCTAGGCCGCCTACAAGTTTGAGCACCTGATCGATAGGCATTCCATAGCGAAGAACGCCCGAGATGAGTTTGGCGTAGTTCCAGTATTCGGGATTGAATTTATCCGAAAGGCCTTCGATGGTAGTCTTATGACCGCGTTTATTGAGGAATTGGAAGTCGTAGCGTTTATTTCCGTTTTCATCGATTGCCTTAATGATTTTGCCATGACTAATCGATTTAGGAATGAATATACCATCTTCATCGTCGGCAAGACCGGTGAAAATTTCATACGGACGGCCGTCTACGAGACCAACAAATGCAATCCACTTTTCTTTATTGTTCTGGAATCGAACTACATCGGCCTCAAGTTCGGTCGGACGCTTAGCCATAATAGGCTGATGGCATACACACTCGCAGGGCTCTGCTTTCTTCTTCTCGGTCTCTACTGCAACAAGTACTCCGGAGCGTGATCCATCGCGATATACGGTGCAACCTTTGCAACCGGCGTGCCATGCTTCGCGATAAAGGCTTTCGACCTCTTCGACGGTTACATCGGCGGGGAGGTTTATAGTTACTGAGATTGAATGGTCGACCCACTTCTGCACTCGGCCCTGCATTGCCACTTTTTCGTGCCAATCGATGTCGTTGGCGGTGGCGCCGGCATAGGGCGAAGCTGCCACGAGGGCATCGAGTTCTTCCTGTGTATATTGGCGTTCGGTGTCGATACCCGAAATACGCATCCACTCAAGGAATTTAGGATGGTAGACGATATATTCTTCGAATGCATCGCCTTGGTCATCGACGAAATCAACTCGTGCCGACATATCGGCTGCATTGATTTTACGGCGACGCTTGTACACTGGCATAAACACCGGCTCGATGCCCGACGATGTCTGTGTCATCAAGCTAGTAGTGCCGGTGGGGGCTATGGTGAGACAAGCTATGTTACGGCGACCATATTCTTTCATTCGTGCGTAGAGGTCGGGGGCGGCAGCTGCAATACGACAGATAAACGGATTCTGGGCTTCGCGAGCGGTGTCATAGACCTCAAAAGCGCCGCGTTGACGTGCCATTTCAACCGATTCGGCGTATGCTGCAAGAGCTACGGCGCGGTGAACCGATTCACTGAAATCTGTAGCCTCGGGAGTGCCATAGCGCAGACCCATAGCCGCAATCATATCGCCTTCGGCTGTCGTACCAAGACCGGTACGGCGTCCGCGGAGTGTTTTGGCTTTGATTTTGAGCCAAAGGTTACGTTCAGGCTCTTTGACTTCGTCGGGCTCGGGGTCGGAGTCGATTTTCTCGAGGATAAGGTCGATTTTCTCCATTTCGAGGTCGATGATGTCGTCCATAATGCGCTGAGCGCGACGAACGTGATGATTGAGAAGGTCGAAATCGAAATATGCTTCTTTTGTGAACGGATTCTTCACGAAAGAATATAGGTTGATAGCCAACAAACGGCAACTATCGTAGGGACAAAGAGGAATTTCACCGCAGGGATTAGTTGAGATTGTCTCAAAACCGAGATCTGCATAGCAGTCGGGCACCGATTCGCGGCGAATTGTATCCCAGAAGAGGACTCCGGGCTCTGCTGATTTCCACGCGTTGCCAACGATTTTCTGCCAAAGGGCGGCTGCATCGATTTCTTTCACAACCAGTGGCTCGGCTGCATCAATAGGATATTGCTGGATATACGGAGTCTTTGATTCGACAGCTTGCATAAATCCGTCATCGATACGTACCGACACATTTGCGCCCGTAACCTTGCCGGGGGTCATCTTGGCATCGATAAACGCTTCTGAATCGGGATGCTTGATCGATACGGTCATCATCAAAGCTCCGCGACGACCATCCTGTGCCACTTCGCGAGTCGAATTGGAGTATCGCTCCATAAACGGCACAAGGCCGGTAGATGTGAGGGCTGAGTTTTTCACCGCCATTCCTTTGGGACGAAGATGCGAAAGGTCGTGTCCGACACCTCCGCGACGCTTCATAAGCTGCACCTGTTCTTGGTCGATACGCATTATACCGCCATAGCTATCGGGTTTTCCGTCGAGGCCCACCACAAAGCAGTTTGAAAGCGAACCTACCTGACGATGATTGCCAATACCTGCCATAGGGCTACCTTGAGGTACTACATAGTCGAAATGACTGAGGAGACCGAAGATTTCATCCTCGCTCATTCCTTCGGGGTATTTGGCTTCGATACGTGCCAACTCGGCAGCGATACGATGGTGCATATCGTCGGGAGTACATTCGTAGATATTACCATCGCTATCTTTGAGGGCATATTTGCTCACCCACACCTGCGCTGCGAGGGTGTCGCCTCGAAAATACTCGAGCGAGGCATTATAAGCCTCGTCATAGCTATATGTTTTTGTAGTTTCCATAGTGTTAAATAGTACGGCAAAGTTGGGAATTTTTTCCCATATATGCAAGAGGAGAGCCGACGCTTGCGCGAGGGCTCTCCTCCGAAAGAGAGTTATCTGATTATGTCAGAGTTTATTCGTAAATGAATGTAACATCGTCGAGATACATTGTCGATTTTTCTCCGCCCTGGAAGTAGTCGCCGTAGCGGCTGGCAGATGCGACAAAAATTACATTCGATGGAGTCACTCCGGGACGCAAGTAATTGAGAGGAATTGTAACCTCTACAAGGCCATCGCCATCGGTACGATCGAGGACTATTTCTCCATAAGCGATTACATTAGCACCATTCTTATCGAAGAGCTCTGTTGTTTTGGTCTTAACGATGCATGACCATTCTGTGCCATTGAAATCACTTTTACTTTGGCTGTAAGTCACCTTGGTGTCGTCGACAAGTGCCATATAGATAATACCCTGGTCGGTATCGCCTTTAGATAGTTTGTCGCCTTCGCCTTTATCATCAACAGTACCGGGTTCATAGCGCACCCATACTTTCACCGACTTGGGTGAATACTTGAATGGGCGCCCCCAACCAAGTTCACCATCCATACCATCGGTGTAGAGATAGTTACCGGCGAAGATATTACCCGCAGCAAACTTTCCAATACCAAATAATCCGACCCACTGCGAAACAAGACATGCCGAATACGAGCCTGAGTGAACATAGTTAGTTGATTTGTCGGTAATATTCGTGTTCATACTAGAAGAACCATGGTTACCTGTATCCCAGAATGTGTTTGCATATTCTGCACCCGGGATTATGGCTTTACCACTCATTGACCAATCTTCAAAGCTATTATTCGGAAGCTGTGCCGAGAGAGTTGCAAATCGTTCAACTTTAGCAGAAACGAAATCGCCTGATACAGTTACATATTCGTAGTTTGTTCCTTCTTTAAGGCCGGTAACATTTGCAAAGAACTCTTGGCCCGCTGTGTAAGCACGCGAAGCAACTTGACCGGCTACGTAGGTCCATTGCTGATCTCCTACACGACGATAGTTGAACCCTACGCTTTCTACTCCTTCTTTAGATACTACGCCCTTAAAGGTTGCAGTAAAGGCATCGATATTTTCAGGCGATGCATTCATTACGGGAGCGTCGCTGACAGTAATCTGAAGATTTGCCACCGAAACATTCGCTTTTGCGTCTGTTGCTGTAATCTTCACATTATACTCACCGTTTTCGAGCACATTGGTAAATGCTTCTTCGAAGTTAATCTGAATCAAAGTCTCGTCGACTTCCGAGTCATATTCGTAACTATAGTTAATACCTGCAGCCTCGAGCGCCGCTTTGCCGCTTTCGCTCATTGCCAAGAGGTCGAAGTCGGTTGCTCCGCTTAGTGCTGAGATCGAATTAAACAAAGCACTCTCCATGTCGACCGAATTGATCTTGGTCGCACTTGTTACATAGATAGTGCGACGTCCGATCGAGCCCTTTTCGCCTACAATCGCATCAGCGATATCGAATTCATAGCCTGAAATTTTAGGCGCAGCTACAATCTGAACCTTATTTTCTACTTCGATAACCTTATCGTCGATTTCGATTGTGAAGGTCATACCTCCGGCAGAGGTCGTTGGCGCAGTATATCTCACATTGAGGATATAGTGGGTACCGGGTCTGGCATTTTCGATTACACCTGTATAGGTAAAGTCATTACCGTTAAGCTGCTTACCTTTGAGTTCGTAAGTAAGATTCTTATCGGTCGATGGCATCATAAAATAGCCTACGCGTTCTTCTCGACCGGTATATGTAAGCGCACCACGGTCGTGGCCGATAGTCATCTCGAAATCAGTCAACACTTCTTCGAGGTTACTCTGATAGTTTACCGACGCCGCCACGTTGGCTATCTTACAGTTAAGCTCTACTGGAGTATTTTGACCTGCAACGATATCAAACTCTTGACGACCTTTAAACCAACGGTCTGAGAACGAAGCCGACACAGAGTCGCCGGTCCATGCTTCTGCCACATATTTACCCGTTACGAGATTGATCGACGATGGAATATTTTCCACTCCATTGTAGCGACGGACAAGTCCTTTTTCATTCGAGATCCATACCATACAGTTCTCTGCAAGTTCTTCGCTAGTGGCTCGCGACACTACATTCATGTCGGTGCTTACCGAAGTGCGGAGTGAAAGTGTACCCTCACCGTTCGTGTCGAACTGCTCTTCAGAGCAGGCTGCCGAAAGCGCCATCAGCGCCAATCCGGCTATATAGAAATATATCTTTTTCATTTAGGCAAGAGTTATTAAAGAGACTGGAAGCGTAGTGTCAATGTTTCGCAAACATTATTATTGTCTGTTGCGCTTAGTACAAACGTGTATTTTGCCGGTTTATAGATGTTAAGCAGTGGCACAAAAATGGTGATATTAAATTCTACCTCTTTTTTACCAATAACGGCATCTTTTACCGGAAGTTGCAAGTTTGTAAGATTCTCCAAGTTTTTACCATCTCGTGGATAAGCAAGGTCGAATGGTTCTGCAAAATCCATATCATTCAACACACTTCCAAATTGATCAGAATCTGATGTGATAGTCACTACTAGATTTTTAATACCTGCAGTACTCTTGATAACAACGATTGCATCACCAAAATCTTCTGACGCTACATTTTCTCCACTTAGGCTAAGATTGGTTGAAGTAGCAGATGCTTCGAACGTTATCGCCTTCTCTTCAGGCTCATTACCTCCACCGGGGTTCTCACTTCCATCACCTTCGCCGGGTGTATCACCACCTTCGCCGGGCTTGGGATCTTCCTTACCGGGGCGGTCGGTCGAATCCATAATGTCTTCATCGACTGTTATATTGCTATCGATGTTTTCGGTAGTGATGGTTGTATCGAGAGTAATACCTGAAGTGCCAACGCTACCCGACTGTCCTGGAGGTGTGGGACGATATTTAGCACTATAGATAATCTTGCGGTATTGGCCGGGCACTACATCCGCAAATGTAACGTCCGACTCGATGCGGCTACCGTCAACAGTGCCTTCGAAGTGGGCAACCATTGTGGTCGATCCTTCGATTACCTTATAATATCCTGCTCGTGTTTCGTTCTTTGAGAATTCAAGTTTGCCTTCATTATTAGCTATAACGGTTACTTTAACGTCATCGCCAAGGGCGAGCATGAGAGCCGGATCGAATTCTACTGTTACTTTGAGCGACGAGAAGGCACAAGTGATAACACCGATATCGGTGATTTTACCATCAACAATAGTGAAATCTTTGCTACCTTTATAATAAGGCTTTTCCCATTCTGCCGACTGCACTTTGTGCGATTCTACGTCGATAGAGTAAGTGCCAACAGGAAGAGTAAGCACTTCGGGCATCTGGCCATAAGTGTAGGTTCGGGGGGAGTTTTCGCCCGATTTATCGGTAATGGTAACGATAAAGCCGTTGAGGTCAACGGTGGCACGACTGAGTACTGAGCTGGTCACTTTTTCGGCATCGCTCATATTAACGCTGAGCGATGAAAGGTTGACAGTTCCTTCTTCGGCGATTGCCGGAGTCCACTGCTCGTCGCACGACGTAGCCACGCCAATCATAAGCGCGCCTGCAAGTATGCTATATAATTTTGTTTTCATTTCGTTTCGTTAATAGATTAAGTTGATGTCATCAACGGTAAGAACTGAACCGATACGGCGAGCATCGGTATAACCACCTAATGCACCTTTATCACCCATAACTCGAGTTATTTCAGGAGACTCTGAAGCACTTGAAAGGAATACAGCATAGCAGTGAGTTGCCTTAAGGCTGGTATTGCTATAAGTGATATCGATTTTAGCGGATGTAAAGTCGGATTTAGCTTCACCTGACACGAGTTCGCCGCGGCCAAGTTCGGTTACTGTGCCATTATCGCGATTTTCAAGCACAATATATACCTTGAAGCTTTCGCTCTTGTAGGGCGCAAATTTATAGCTAAAGGTCATTGCTGACGGACGAGAAGTGAACTCACGTCCATAGGTGATTGTTTCGTCGGTTTCGCTTGTCGCTGTATGTTCTCCTACGAAAAGCATACCCGCAGCAATATGCTTACATATACCGCCGAATTCAGTCATTGTCGAACCTTCGCCATAACCAATAGTACTAATTTCAGCTGCTTTACCGGTTACTCCGGCTGCGCTCTTTGTACCACTATATGACACGTAGTTAGGAGTCGGGCCTTCAGTTGTACCTGTAGTCAATGCATTACGAGTAGCCCAATACGGTGTTCCACCCTTAGCGTATGCAAACCAACGATAGGCTTCAGCTCCGAACCATGAAGTTTGATAGTGAGGTGCCAACTCGCTGTACCAATTTTCCATATTCGAGTTGGGGAACTGAATAGTCGCTTCAGTCATTATCTTTGCAACTTTCGAAGTCAAGCCGCTTGCAGTAGTTACCTTAACTGAGTTTATCACGCCGGGGGTAAGACCTTCTACAAGAATCTTGTCGCCCGATGCCGTAGCTGTAAGTTCGGTGTATCCGGTTGCTCCTTCAGGCTTAACGTAGTACTTGGCTCCGTCGAGCGAAGGAAGAACTAAAGCCTCATCGGTAGAAACAACTTTAATATATGCCTTTTTGGTATATACATCGTAGTCGTTAGCCACTATTTCGATGGGAACTGACTTAACCGTTACCTCGCGGCTGACTTTATCACCTGCCTTAGCACGAATCTTGATATCCTCATCGAGTTCGGGAAGACCGGTAACAGTCACTGTGTATGTATTTTCTTCCGTGCCGGGAGTGGCGTTTTTAATTGATAGTTCACGCCACTTACCACTGGCAGAGTGATAGTACTCAAATTTCACTGTGCTATCGTCAACAAAACCGCCATTGTACGTAAGAGTTACATCGAAATCTTGGCTGGAGGAGAAGTAAACGCCTTCGATTGCTGCAAGATCGAGAATAAGCTCACCTGCAACAACTTTAAGCACAAGAGCATCGCCTTCATTGGGACGGCTCAGCTTATCCTTTACTGTAATAGTGAATGTTGTGGTATTGTCGCCGGCTACAGTCTTGATGTGCTCGAGCACTCCAGAGAAGTTTACAACTGCCATCATACCCGGATTCTTCCAAAGGCCTCGAACATCAAGTCCGAACGAAGTCAGCTGGTGCTGCTGTTCGGGAGTTGCTGTTGCGAGGTTAACACTTGCGGGCCATCCCTGAGCAAGGAGTGATTCCGATGCGGTTTTGAGCATTACTTCTTGGAAGCCTGCCATGGCAATAAGGTCCATACGAAGTGTCAAGTCGTTGGGCACTCCGGCTGTAAAACCTACCGGCTCACCGGGCGTAAAACCGGTCGCAGTCATCGAGGGGACATCAGCCGAGAAAAGCTTATCGCCGAGGTCGATTTCGATAGATTCTTCGTCGAGAGTATCATCAAATTTCACTTCGAGCGATGCTTCACCTACGCCACCTTCGTTAACATCTACTGTTACTATGTGGTGGTAGCTGGCTTTCGCTGTAATAGTAGGCAAGTTCAAAGTCGCAGACTGGCCATTAGCCTTTGTTATCGACAATGAAATACTAACAGGTCCGGGTGTAACGTACACCGGACGTGTTTCATCCTTAAAATAGAAGATTGAGTTATTTGAAGAACCGGTAACATATGCCGACCAATCTTTCATATAACCTTTGAATGCATCGGTATATGTGATGGTAACCATACTATTCACGAGGCTTGCGGTAAGTGCCACCTCGGTGGTCTTACTATCGGCAACTACAATAGTTTGCTGACCGCTATAAGCCGGCTTATCAAAATCTTCTTTCTTTTTGTCTCCGTAAAATGCTTCGATAACATATTCACCGACTCCAAATTCGGTAGATGGATCAAAATCGGAAAGGCTTTCCCATGTTTTGCTCCACGAACCGTCGGTTTTTGTAAGGCGTAGCGACAATTGATCTTTAGTAATACCGCCTTCTGCACGCGATTTGGGCGCATCTGAGGCTGTTACTGCATCTGTGTCAAGCCCTACGATGGGAGAAATGTAGCCCTTACCTCCGCTCAAAGTGTTCCAATCGTCAGAACAAGAGCAGATGATTGAAGCTGCACACAATCCCATTAGGATACTTTTCTTAATCATTTGTTATTTTCTTACTTTGAATTTATTTTCTTATTAATATAACGATAAAAACCTAAAACAAGTTGGACGAACGCTATTACTAAATAGCCGAATCGCCTATTTTTGCGTGGCAAATATACGATTTTTCAAGAAAATCCACAAGGACAACATGACATTTCGGCCAAATTTATGGCATATTTACCATATAAGTAGAAAAAACTGAAATTATGAAGAGTAATCATGGAAGCAAGAGGCTAACAGAAGGGTGGCATAAATACCAATATATCCAACACACTATCTTACAGCCATTTACGAATTTCAGTGAAATTTTCTCCTAAAAAAGTTGGTAAAAAATTTGGCAGTTCAAAAAAAAGCGCGTAACTTTGCATCGCTTTTGACAAGGAAGGGGCGTTTAGCTCAGCTGGTTCAGAGCATCTGCCTTACAAGCAGAGGGTCGGCGGTTCGAATCCGTCAACGCCCACAATCAGAGCGGTTGCGATAATTATCGCAACCGCTTTTTTGGCATACCAACTCCGACATACCTAGAATTATTATTCCGTACGAAACAACCATCACTATGCGCATCATCACTCTCATTAAGAAGCTAATACCACCCGCCAACCAAATCGTCTGGTGGTGCGCTGCGTTATTGATTTTCTTATGGTTTAATATTGAGTGGTGCATCGCCACAAACTCGTGGCGACCCTTCACACACTATTCTACTTTATATGTATTTCTACTCACGTCCGCCACTCTGTTTACATTGCCGGCGTTCTTAAAGAAGAAAACCGATTGGCTACAACTCTCCATACTTCTATTATTAAGCGGACTACTTGAAGCGAATCTGCTATACTGCCGAACATATTTTATACAGATACCACTGGAGAGTTATGGCTTACTCGGTAATCTCAAAGGATTCACCGACAGCGTAACAGACTCGTTCCGCATCGCCGACCTACCACTACTCCTCATCCCCTTGGCTGCATGTTTTGTCAATCGCAGATTCTTCAGACCGACAAAAGGAAGCACAAAATACACAAAAATACTATACGTCGGTGTATTAATACTTTGCATCGCAATGAGCTACGCAACACTCGCCGGTCGTGGAGGATTTATGAAACGCTTTGAGACGCTCCAACACTCGGTAAACGAATTACAAATCATTACACCGGTATACACCGTATTTCTGCCACTCGCCTACGAAGCAATGACCCTCGACAAAGAAATCAGTAGCGAAGAGGCTGAAGCAGTTGAGCAGTGGCTCAACCGACACCACGCTCTTACAGAAGCATATATCTCGCCAATCGACAGCACCGCACAACGACTAATACTTATATTGTGTGAATCGCTCGAATCGTGGCCCATCGGCACAACTATCGAAGGACGCGAAATCACACCATTTCTCAATCGTCTCACCGCCGATAGCACCATTTACTTCAACCCGATGGTGGAAACACAAACGCGAGACGGACGCTCGATTGATGCTCAGATACTATATCTCGCCGGACAACATCCGCTTACCAAGGGTGTTTACAGTCAAAAATGCGTCGAATACCCTTACCAAACCCTCGTAATGGAAATGGAGGCACAGGGCGCACAATCGTACATCTTCTCAGCCGACCGCCCGATAACGTGGAACGCTGCCGGTATCGACCGCGCATTCGGCTTCGACAATTTCTATATGGGCGATGTTCTCGACCTACCCGACCCAACAGAAACTATGCCTGCTGATGGAGAGCTATACCGCCGTATCGCCGATATTTTACCCACTCTCGATGCTTGGAAAGAAGGCGGCAAGGCATTCGGAATGACTGTAACATTGACGGGACACACTCCGTTTACTTTCACTCCCGAAGAGGAACAATATAACCTCACAGGAGATTACCCACAGTGGCTTAGAAACATCATTGTAACAGCCACTTACGTTGATAAATCGCTCGAATACTTTATAAATTATCTACGCACACTCCCCGACGCCGACAAGACCATCATCGCCATCACCGGCGACCACGAATGTTTGGCATCGCTTCGCAACGAACTGAGCGACAACAGCTGCCCATTCGTCGACCGCGGCAAACACACTCCGTTAATTTTAATCAACTCGCCATACTCCGGCTGCGACAGCACCGCTATCGGCCAGGTAGACGTCTACTCCGCCCTACTCGATGCCGCCGGACTTTACAACCGCGCCAAATGGAAAGGTATGGGATTCTCGCCTTTCGCACCAAAAGACGAATGCCACAAAGAGCATACCGACTCGGCTCAATACATCAGCGATTTGATGCTCCGGCACTCAATACCTCCAATAAAATAGGTATAAACAGACAGAGTATTGGCAATTTTTGATTAAAAACTACTATAACTTAATTTTTTTTATTACTTTTGCAATTAATAAACAGCCGACAAAGCTATGAGAGTTAAAATACATCACGAAGGAACACCGATTATTATCACGCTACTAGCGGCATTATTGGTGATAAACGTCCCCTTATGGATTTGGACGTCGCCTTCGGCGTGGACCATCTCGATCGCTGTAATCAGCACCATACTATTCCTCTTAGTTGTAAATTTCTTCCGCTCACCTCGACGCAACTATACCGGCGACCGCACTAACGTAGTACTATCGTCAGCCGATGGCAAAGTAGTTGCTCTCGAAGAAACTTACGAAGACGAATACCTCCACTGCCGCTGCATTCAGCTCTCGGTATTTATGAGCATTCTCAACGTACACGCCAACTGGTTCCCGGTTGACGGCGAAGTAACCTATGTAAAGCACCACCCAGGACGCTTCATGGGCGCATACCTTCCTAAATCGAGCACCGAGAACGAACGTTCGACTGTCGTTATCCGCACTGCAGACGGTCAAGAAATCCTTATGCGACAAGTAGCAGGAGCGATGGCACGCCGAATCGTTACTTACGCTCATCCGGGCGTCGAAGCTTCAATCGAAGACCACATGGGCTTTATTAAGTTCGGATCGAGAATTGACTTATACCTACCTCTCGGCACCGAGATATTAGTAAACATCGGCGACATCACCACCGGTGGCATCACCGAGGTAGCTCGCCTACATCCGAAGAAAGAAAATGCTTAAACGCATCAAAGGGTACATCCCAAATACCATTACAAGCCTCAACCTTATCTCAGGTTGTGTTGCCATCTTTATGGCATTTCACCTCGACACCTATTTCGGCGCACTCGTTGGAGCCCATTGGGCAATGATTGCAATCGGCGCAGCTGCTGTATTCGACTTCCTCGACGGGGCATCAGCTCGTCTACTCAAGAGTTTCTCTCCTATTGGCAAAGACCTCGACTCTCTAGCCGACCTCGTGAGCTTCGGCGTAGCCCCCGCCATGCTCGTACTCAACACAATGCTTCTCTACGGTAGCATTGAGTGGACTGCTTTCGCTGCGTTGATTATCCCTGCATTCGGCGCCATCCGCTTGGCAAAATTCAACAACGACACCGAACAAACCACCATTTTTCGCGGCCTTCCTATCCCTGCCAACGCAATCTTTTGGATTGGCGTATGCGGTTGGATAAGCAAATACGGCTATCCCGGTTGGCCCGTAATGTGGGCGCTTATTGTACTGCTAAGCTACGCTATGGTGGGGCATTTCAAGATGTTCTCGCTGAAATTCAAAAACTTCGATTTCCACGAAAACTTTCTCCGCTACGTTATCATCGTAGCAGCAATCGTATTCGTAGTACTCTACGGCATTTCAGGTTTCGCGTGGACTATTCTTCTCTACTATCTACTGTCTATCCTCCGTCAGAGCCGTATCTGATGCAGCCCGTTACTCCCAACAAGAGTCGAGCTGAAATTGTTATAAATCTACAATGCTATCGCTCATATTATTATTCCTATTTTTCTTCGTAGTGTGGCCACTACTGAAACTCGGTTGGCGTATATGGCAACATACACGCATGATGAACCGTTTTATGGCCGACCCGGATGGCGAAATGCGCCGACAAGCCGGATTTAATAACGAAGAACACTACGCCGGCCACCATCAGCACCGACGTCGCTCGAAGAAAATCCCTCGCGATGTAGGCGAATACGTCGCTTTCAAAGAAATAGAAATCAGCGAAGAAGAGCTACACAAGCGCGAATCTCAAACTCCTCCTCACGTTAAAGTCGAAGACCAAGTATCCGATACCAAATGGGTAGATATAAAATGACCGAGCTATATGCCTTTCTCGACGAACTGGCGGTGAATAACAACCGCGAATGGTTTGCCGCTCATAAGGCTGAGTACGAACGTCTGCGCCGAGGCTGGACCGCTGAAGTGCAGAAGCTCATCGATTTGATGGCACAATACGACCATTCGCTAGCTTACGTCGACGCAAAAGATTGCCTATACCGCATATACCGCGACACTCGTTTCTCTCCCGACAAAACTCCCTATAAGTCTTACTTCTCGGCTCTCATCTCACCCACCGGCCGCCACTGCGACCGCGCTTGCTACTATATCCATATCGGAGCCGAAGAATCGGCTATCTATGGCGGTGTATGGTGTCCGGAATCGAAGATGCTCAGGAAGTTGCGACGCGCTATTGTGGATAATGTAGAGGAATTCCGCTCCATCACAGAAACACCCGAAATCGAACGCGAATTCCCTGGTTGGTATGGCACCAAACTCAAGACTGCACCCAAAGGCTACGACCGCGACCACCCAGACATCGACCTACTACGACTCACCGAGTACGGCAAAGGACACTTGTTCGACCGCTCATTCTTCGACCGAGACAACTGGCAGCAAGATGTAGCCGACCTATTCGCCCTCCTCAAACCAATGAACGATTTTCTAAACTATTCTATCGACGAATAAACCCAATACACAATGTCAGAAGCCACTAATACCCGACACTCCGATGCCTGCGTCATCATCCCGATGTACAACGAGTGTGAAAACGCCGCTGCTATCATTGACGCAGTGATGGCACTGCCCACCGATTTCGACATTCTCGTCATCGACGACAATTCGCCCGATGGCACCGCTACTATTGTCAAAGAAAAGATGGCTCAGTATGACGGTCGAATCGACCTTATCGAACGAGCCGGCAAACTCGGGCTTGGCACTGCTTACATCACCGGGTTCAAGCATTGTGTAGCAAAAGGATACGACTTCATATGCGAGATGGATGCCGACTTTTCGCATAATCCGAACGACCTTATCCGACTACGTCAAAGCGCCATCGACAATAACGCCGACGTAGTTGTCGGCTCGCGTTACGTAACCGGAGTAAACGTGGTAAATTGGCCAATGGGACGCATCCTTATGTCGTTCTACGCGTCAAAGTATGTACAGATAGTTACCGGCTTACCCATCCACGACACTACTGCCGGTTTTGTCTGCTACCGCCGTCGAGTTCTCGAAACATTACCTCTCGATAAGATAAAATTCAAGGGTTACGCATTTCAGATAGAAATGAAATTCACCTCTTACAAGTATGGTTTCAAGGTTGTTGAAGAGCCGATTATCTTCGTCAATCGTGTTCTCGGCACCAGCAAAATGAACTCGAGCATCTTCGGAGAAGCTGTATTCGGAGTTATCCGTCTGAAATGGAATAGCTTATTCACCAAATATCCCGACTACTCTGCAAAATGAATTCATTTGTAATATATAATGCCGAGATAGTCGACGCAAATGGCAAACGTCATGGATGGATAGCCGTCACTGACGACCAGATTTCGGCAGCTGGTTGCGGCGACGTCCCCGCTGAAATTCTCGCATCATCATCTCAGAACATCGATGCAGAAGGCGCATTTCTCATACCCGGACTTGCCGATACTCACGTGCATTTCCGCGAACCGGGTCTAACTCAGAAAGCCGACATGAAGTCGGAGAGCCTCGCAGCTGTTGCAGGAGGTATTACCACTGTATTCGACATGCCGAACACTGTGCCGCCAACGATTACTGCTGAAGCACTCGACGACAAAATGTGCCTCACACAAGCCGATGGCATCGCGTGCCACATAACTCCACTTCTCGGACTCGCACCCGGCAAAGCTATGGAAGCACTGTCGAAAATCGACGTTGAAAATACTCCTGCTGTAAAGCTATTCCTAGGCACCACCACCGGCGCGATGGCTGCACCTGAAGGCAGTGAACTCAACGACGTATTCCGCTTCTGCGCCGACCACCGTCTACGCATCATCGTTCACGCCGAAGACAATGAAATCATCGCTCGAAATACAGCCGACGCGATTGCTAAATACGGCTCTGCAGAATCCGTTCCAGTAAGCATGCACAGCATCATACGCTCTCGCGAAGCTTGCCTCCGCTCATCGGCACATGCAGTCGAATTAGCTCACCGATTCGGCACTCCACTCCACCTGGCCCATGTAAGTACTGCCGACGAAGTTCGAGAATTACTCTCCGCAGGTCCTACAACCGGAAAACTAGTTACCGCCGAGACAACACCGCTGTATATCGACCCGATTATTTCCGACCCGGCCAACCGCACCTCGCTACTTAAAGTCAACCCGGCAATCAAGACCGTTGCCGACGGCGAAGCTCTGCGAGAAGCCCTCTTCAATGGAGCTATCGACACCATTGGCACCGACCACGCGCCTCATCAGCGTCAAGAAAAACTACTTCCGGGCATTACCGCCATGTCGGGCGCTCCATCGATTCAGTTTGCATTACCGCTGATGCTTTCCTACCTACCCTTGGCAAAAATCGTAGAGAAAATGACAGTCGGTCCTAAGGCCGTATTCGGAATAGATATCCCCACCACACTCACTACCGGAGCTCGAGCTGACTTTGCTCTCATTCGCAAAGTACCCGAATACACAATCACCGATGCAGACGTACTCTCTAAATGCGCTTGGACACCATTTGCAGGTCGAAAAGCGCACCACAAAGTGGTTGCTACATACGTCAGTGGGAAGCAGGTGATACTAAATATTAGTAAATAATTCTTAAATTGTATTTAATTTTGACGAACATATTCAAAAACGACTTATCTTTGCGTTGCAAACATAGGAAGATTTTGACTTTATTCACTCAAAGTTAGAAGCAAGACAATCAAACAAATAAGTGAATCATAGGTTAGGATGCAATTGCCTGCGATGGGTAGTTGCATTTTTTTATTGCAACAAGTTAATACTTAGGCATATTGCTCAGCCTCGCAAAGCGATAAATACTATAACATACAAAAAAGCAGCCGAAGCGTAACCGCTTCGGCTGCCAAACTTATTTAACGTATTATCAGCGAATTATAACAGTTCGTGAAAAATCGCCACTATAGACGATACAAACTGAACCGGGAGTGAGATTATCGAAAGTGTTAACTCCGGGAGTCATTTCTCCACTGAATAGAGTTGAACCATCAATCGAATATATTGCCATTTCGATGTCAGTATCAGCCTTCACATTCACAAAGAGTGTTCCCGAATGACTGTAAGCATCCCATTGGTGACGAGCTGCCATTGGATCGTCGACACCTGTGATTGCGTCTGTGATTGCGATATCATCGATAAGGAATCGTTTACCAGACTCCTGAACAATACGCATACGCACTGTGCCAAGAGCTTTCACTGCAACTTTGTATTCCTTATAATATGTTTGATCAATTGTTACCTTACCTGCCGTGCGGTAAGTATTACCGCCATCGGTTGAATATTCTACAGCAACGACAGCTTCTGCATCTGTGCCAAAACGCTGTGCATAGAACGACACTTCACCAATACCGGTAACTCGATCCTCTGCCATTTCGATGGTCGAATTAGCAGTTTTGCCTGCACGAAGAGCCTGGCTACCTGAATAAGCCTTATCACTACTCCAGATACCGGCATCATCGAGATTCCAAGTACAAGCACTACCATAGTATGTTTGTGGCGAATAAGTACCATAATTGCCGGTCGGTTCAAAATCTTCAAGGAATGAAACTGTTGCTGCCACTACACCTGTAATCATTGCATCATCGTTTACATACGAACCATAGACCGCGGTAATCGAAGTTTCATAAGTACCGGGAGTCGGTGTATTCAAACGCATATACATACGAGTATCATCAGGTGTAAGGGTAAGCGAAGTCGACCAATTGGTGTTATCAACCGATAATTCGAAGGGAGAACTTACGCTGACAGTGTAGTCGCCTTCGATATTCTCAGTCATTATAAGAATTTCGGCAGACTCTGAAGGTAGTTCTGGCGAGGTTACGAATGAAAGATCGCCATCAAAGAGGAATTCAACCGACGGAATAGCTTCGCCTGTACGCACAAAGATATAGTCGCTCACAAGCGAATTCGACTTCAAGATATAGTTGTAGTCGGTCGAAGCGTCAAGGCCTGATACCGTAAACGATTCAGCTTGCGCATTTACTGCCTTAGGATATCCGGGAAGGAGTCCTTGCTCATCACTCACGAAAAGAGTATAATTACCCTGCGCATCGGCATCGCCCACATAAGTCCAGTTGGCTACAAAAGAACGATCAGAAACTTCGGTAGCCTCATTTGCGGGCAGACCTTTGACTGTCTTTGTGAGTAGAGTAACCTCCGACTTGACAGTACCGGCGGTAATAGTAAGCACACCGGCTTGTTCGCCTACAGCTGTCGGCAAATATGTTATGGTGATATCCTTGCCTGCATTTGCCTGCGTTGCCGAAAGTGTCGTTGGCGAAACACTAAAACCACTCCCCGACACACTTACCGTTACATTCGATGATGCATTGCTTGTAAGTACTGATACAGTCTTTTTTAAGCTATAACCGACTGCAGTCGTGCCAAGATTCAAAGTACTACCATTGGTCGGCTTATTGATAGAGACTTCAACTTCAGCCGAGCCGGTCCATGCCACATCGGCCTTATTACCCCAAATATGGTCAACGAGCTCGGGGTGGTCGATAAAAGGATTACGATTCCTCTGTTGGCCATACACCACTTCATTGCGGTCTATTTCTTTCTTGCTTACGGGGTCCTCACTATGCCACTTGAGAAGCAATTGGATAGCCCACGAAGAAAATACCGGATAACTGTTATTTGCGAGCATATCGCTCTTCCATGTTGAGATACGGTCGTTATAAGCCGCTGCCATATAGAAGTAGCTACGTGCAAAATCACCTTTGTACTCGTCTACAGGCTCGAATACTGTACCTGAATAGCCGGGGAAAGTCGATTTACCGAGTTTTCCGAGTGCTTTAACCGAACCGGACGATGAAAGAGTCGTACCGTTGGCACATTCACCATATGGGTAATTGCTACGCTGACCATTCACCTTACCATCAGTAGGATAGATATGAAAAGCATCGCTATACATTGGTGATGCATCATCAAACCAACTCTTCGGGAATGAGTGCTCACGGTTGTAGCAATCGCCAACTACCGAATAGTTGCCACAAGTAGTGCCAGGATTCCAATGTTTAGTCGAATACATATCCCAAATTTTGCCATCTTCGGGATATACGTCAGAAGTTTTATAAAGAGTCAATAGTTGCTTATAGCTCACTGTTGTGTGAGGTCCGATCTTAGAGCAGAGTGCCGAAAGCAACTGCTTACCACTCTTATTTTCACAAGAAGAGTAGTACCCGGCCGGTTCTGCGGCAAAAAGAGTCGCAGAAGAAATGAACGCCATCACGACGCCCAATCCATATTTCCAAGTTATTTTCATATAGCTAAGTTAAAGAATTTACACTACAGCAATCTCATCTTGTACTTAGTAATCATCTGCGCAACGGCAGGATTCTCACTCAGTACGTGTTCGAGTACTTGTTGCTCCGTCCAAAAAGCCGGAGGAATATCGCCTTCGCATATATCCACATCTATCTCTATGAAATCGTTAGAAAGGATATCGCGCAAGCGTTTTTGGATCTGAATCTGAAATCTTTTTACAGCATCAGACTGAATCGACGTACCTACAGTTACCTTATACCTCGTACGAGTCATCGATGTCGGTGATGCAGCTACGAGCACGCTTGTCAGCATCGGCTCATCGGGGAACGCCTTTGTTATTTGTCGCCATGCGCTACCGAAGTCAGCCTCTGAAAAGTCATTATCGCGATTTAATACCGGAGCTTGCGACTCCACTTTAGGAGTCGCAAGTTTTGCCGGAGTAGATTTCATACCACTAAGCGATAGTCCTCCAATCGAATAGCCTTTGTGAGAAGGTTCGTGAGTCTGCGCAGGGGCGGTATAGTTTGTCTGATGTGCTACGGCAGTATCCGGTGCCGTTTGCTGTGGCACCGCTACCGAAGCAGTCGCCGGTTGGGCCTGTTGAGGAATTGTTATGGGTTGCGGAGCCGGTGAAGATGTCGTAAAACTCTCCAACGGCCTTAGGTGCCCCCCGTCGCTTCCGCTTTCATCGGGCGAGGGGCTGAGCAGTTGGCACAGCTTGATGAGCGTCAACTCGATTAAGAATTGTTTATTACCAGCTGTACGGAAATTAAAATCAGCATCATTGCATAAGTCCATTGCTTTATACAAGAACGTTGGATGCAATTTAGCGGCGCGCTCTGCCATATTCTGCCTAACATCATCGGTAGCTTCTAACAGACAAATCGTAGCGGGGTTAGCAGCCACCATCAAGTCGCGTAAGTATTGAGCAAGACCATTGATGAAGAAAAGCGAATCAAACCCTTTCTCTCGCACCTCTTTGTAGATAAGAAGCGAAGTCGCTACGTCCTGAGCCACGAAAGCGTCGACAAGACGCTCGTAGTAGGTATTATCTAGCACATTGAGACTCTCAATAGTAGCTTCGTAGGTGATATTCCCACGCGCACTTGCCGCTACCTGATCGAAAATTGAGAGAGCGTCGCGCATAGCGCCATCTGCCTTACGAGCTATAATATTCAACGCAGCCGGATCGGCTGTGATGCCCTCACTCTGTGCAACGTGTTGCATGTGAGCTACCATATCGGCTATCGTGATACGATTGAAATCGTAAATCTGACAACGCGATAGAATCGTGGGGATAATCTTATGCTTTTCGGTAGTGGCGAGAATAAAGACTACGTATGACGGCGGTTCTTCGAGCGTCTTGAGAAATGCATTGAATGCTTGAGATGAAAGCATATGAACCTCATCGATGATGAACACACGGTAGCGCCCGGTAGTAGGCGGCACCATCACCTGGTCGATAAGGCTACGCATATCGTCGACACCGTTATTCGAAGCGGCGTCTAGCTCGAGAATATTCATCGAGCGATTCTCGTTGAACTGCCGACATGAATCGCACTCGTTGCACGCCTCGCCTTGAGCTGTGCGGTTAGTGCAGTTGATAGTTTTGGCGAAAATACGTGCGCACGACGTCTTACCTACACCACGAGAGCCGCAGAATAGGTAGGCATGGGCAAGACGCTCCGTAGCAATGGCATTTTTCAGCGTTAGCGTAAGCGCCTGCTGACCGACCACACTACTGAACGTCGACGGACGATATTTTCGAGCCGATACGATGTATTGTTCCATGTCGATTATAGGGCGATACAATAGAAATGTCGCGCCGAGTGCAAATTTACTCAAAAGTTATCGGTTAACAGCTGGATTAACTATTTTTCACACAAGTACTTAAAATGCCTTTAGAGATATGTAAAACAGCGATTTAGACTGATTTTTAAGTAGTTTTAGCAAGTAGCATAAAAATAAAATGTTCGTTAGTTGCGGAATTTTGATTACCTTTGCAACGCAAAATTGCCAATTTATTAATTCAAAATATTTCACTATCATGTCAGAAATTGCAGATCGCGTGAAAAACATCGTAGTTGACAAACTCGGTGTTGAGCCCGAAAAAGTAACTGAAGAAGCAGCATTCATCACCGACCTTGGTGCAGACTCTCTCGACACTGTAGAGCTCATCATGGACTTCGAAAAGGAATTCGGTATCACCATTCCCGACGAAGAAGCAGAAAAGATCAAGACTGTAGGTGACGCAGTTGCTTTCGTTGAAGCTAACGCGAAATAATTAGCCACAGCATTGCTAATCCATACTGCCGCCGTGGAGTTTCTTTGGAAATAAAACGGCGGTTTTATGTGTTTTTACGCGTACACGCGCGCTACGTACGTGTGTGCGAACTCAATTCCTGTCGAATCAAACCTCAATCCCCATAATTCAACAAATGGAACTTAAACGAGTAGTCGTTACCGGTATGGGCGCAATCACTCCCCTTGGCAACGATGTTGCCACTACTTGGGAGAACGCCTTAGCAGGCGTTAGCGGAGCCGGACCTATCACACACTTCGACGCCAGCCTTTTCAAGACACGCTTCGCATGCGAAGTGAAGGATTTCAAGCCAGAAGAACACTTCGACCGCAAGAAAATGCGTCAGCTTGACCTCTATGCTCAATACGCTCTTGTTGCTGCCCGTCAGGCTGTTGCCGATTCTAAACTTGAAGAAGCTGAAGAAGGCACTGTCAATAAAAACCGTATCGGCGTTATCGTTGCTGCCGGTATCGGTGGCCTGCACACTTTCGAGGAAGAAGCAGGATACTACGCTCAGAACGCCGACAAAGGCCCCAAATACAACCCATTCTTCATCCCCAAGATGATTGCCGACATCGCATCGGGTCATATCTCGATGGAGTACGGCTACCACGGCCCCAACTTCGGTGTTGTTTCAGCTTGTGCATCATCTAACAACGCTATCATCGATGCGTTCAACCTTATCCGCCTAGGCAAAGCAGACGCTATGATTACTGGTGGAGCTGAAGCTGCTATATACCCTGCTGGCGTAGGTGGCTTCAACTCTATGCACGCTCTTTCGACTCGCAACGACAGCCCCGAAACTGCATCTCGCCCCTTCAGCAAAAGCCGCGACGGCTTCGTAATGGGCGAAGGTTCTGCTGTACTCGTTCTCGAAGAGCTCGAACACGCTCTCGCTCGTGGTGCTAAAATCTACTGCGAAGTAGCTGGTGGCGGCCTTTCTGCCGACGCTTATCACCTCACTGCAACTCACCCCGACGGTCTCGGTGCAAAACTCGCTATGCAGAACGCACTCGACGACGCTGGCTTGCAACCCGAAGACATTGACTACATCAACGTTCACGGCACATCTACACCCGTTGGCGACATCTCTGAAGTAAAAGCCATCGTTGACGTATTCGGCGAAAGCGCTCACAAACTCAACATCTCGTCTACCAAGTCGATGACCGGCCACCTCCTCGGTGCTACCGGCGCTCTCGAAGCTGTTTTCTCTGTTAAGGCAGTCGAAGAAGATATCGTGCCCCCCACCATCAACCACGACCCCGAAGACCAGGACGAAAACATCGACTACACTCTCAACTTCACCTTCGGCACTGCTCAAAAACGCACCGTTCGTGCTGCCCTTTCGAACTCATTCGGTTTCGGCGGACACAACGCTACCGTGATTGTGAAGAAATTCGAGAAATAAGAACGTTTATCAGTAGTCTCAACGACTTTTCAACCCACATCGAGGGCCGCGTTTTGGCGCGGCCCTTTGTAATATTTCTAGTATGAAAATAGGAATTATCGTGGCTATGACCAAGGAGTTAACCCTCCTTTTGCCACTTATGTCTGATATTTCGACCGTAACTCTCAACGGCTTCGAATTCCACACCGGCTCATTGGCTGGCCACACCGTCATCGCTTGCAAGTGTGGCATCGGCAAAGTGAACGCAGCCGTAGGCACTCTCACACTCGTTGAAAACTTCCACCCCGCAATGGTAATAAACACAGGCGTTGCAGGCGGCACCGGAGCTACCGACGACCCGGCAAGCGTACTCGATGTAGTCCTTGCTTCTGAAATTGCGTATCACGACGTATGGTGCGGACCCGGTACAGTACCCGGCCAGGCGGCAGGTTGCCCCGAACGTTTTGAGTGTCCCCTACCCTCTTCTGTTCGCGAGCAACTCAACGTCAAAGAAGGCCTTCTTGCTTCCGGCGACATCTTCGTCGACAGCCCCGACGACCTTCGTCGTATCCTAGCCCTCTACCCCGATGCAAAAGCCGTCGATATGGAGTCTGCCGCTATTGCACACGTTTGCCACCTCAAGAGCGTTCCCTTTGTATGCATTCGCGTAGTAAGCGACACCCCCGGAGACGGTGGGAACGCAGCTGCTTACGAAAGTTTCTGGACCGCAGCTCCCGAGCGCACTTTCGCAGAAGTAGAAAAACTTTTGCATCTCCTATAATAACAACGAGATATGAAAGACCTCAAAGCCATTCGCGGCTTCAAAATTCTGACCGAAATGGTGGCTGAGGGCGAACATGTAACCCAGGACTTCAAATTTGCCATATCCGATGCTCGTAAAATAGCTCGATCAATATCCGCTTTTGCCAATAACCAAGGCGGACGGCTGTTAATCGGAGTAAAAGACAATGGAGTGATTGCCGGCGTCCGAAACGAAGAAGACATCTTCGTGGTCGAACAAGCAGGAGAGCGCTATTGCCGACCGGCAATCACGCCATCATTCAAAGCTTACCGCTTCGAAAATGGCGAACGTGTCATTGTGGCTGAGATACCCCAAGCCGAACATCGACCAATCTACGTCGTTGAACAAGGCGGTGTAAAGAAGGCTTATTTCCGAGTTGCCGATGAAAATATCGCAGCACATCCTCTGATGGTTCGTGCATGGGAACTTGAGCAATCGGGCGAACTTGAATCTCTCAGCGAACGCCACTATGCCTTCGCATCACTTATCAACGATGGCGACCGCCTCGATGTCCGCAAAGCCGCCCTCGCGCTACACATAAGCGAACACACTGCCGAAGATATTATCGTGCGCCTCGCTGCCGCCGGAATGCTCGACTTCGCATTCGACGGTTCTTGGTATTTTCGCATACCGGAATAGCAATTGTAATTATTACTCATAAAATTCGTATATGACCCTCCACGACCGCGCCATAAGTATTCTTAGCCGCTTCTATGGATATCACTCATTTCGCCCCGGACAATTCGAGGTGATTGAAGCCGTAGCATCGGGTCGTGATGCCGTGGTTCTTCTCCCTACCGGTGGCGGCAAGTCGCTCTGTTTTCAAATTCCGGCTCTACTCGCCGACAAGGGCGTTGCTATAGTCGTTTCGCCACTTATTGCGTTGATGCAAGACCAAACAGCTGCATTGGTCGCTAACGGCATTCCGGCAGCGGCTCTCCACTCCAATCAAGATGAAGCCTACAACCGCAGTGTCATGGAAGCCGCTGCCACGGGCAACTTGCGACTACTATACACTTCGCCCGAACGACTACTCCAGAATTTTGATTGGTGGAAACGCCTTGATATAAGTCTTGTAGCTATCGACGAAGCACACTGTATTTCACAGTGGGGACACGATTTTCGGCCCGATTATACAGCACTTGCTCGTATAAAAGAAGAGATGCCACAAGTGCCGGTAATAGCCCTCACCGCCACCGCCGACCGCCTTACTCGCGACGATATTATTGCACAACTCAAACTCCGCGATCCATTCTGCCTTCTAGGGTCATTCGACCGCCCCAATATATCACTCCGAGCTTATTCCAACCCGGGAATGAAAGCTCGCACAAAGTTCATCGCCGAGCTCGCTCGCAAATATCCTCAAGATTCTGGCATTGCCTACTGTCTCTCTCGCGACGGAGCCGAAAAAATGCACTTTGCTCTTTCAGCACTCGGCATTCGCTCAGTATGCTACCATGCCGGCATGTCGGCAAATGATCGCGACCGTTCAATGCGTGCATTCCTCAATGGCAACGTGCAAGTAGTATGCGCCACAGTTGCATTCGGCATGGGCATCGACAAAAGCAACATCCGCTGGGTTGTGCACAATAATATGCCCGGGAATATCGAAAGTTACTATCAAGAGATCGGTCGAGCCGGACGCGATGGTCTGCCTGCCGAAGCTATTCTCTTCTACTCCTACGCCGACGTTATCACTCTACGAAAATTCGCTACCGACTCGGGGAGAGTGGCTGTCAATATGGAGAAATTAGCTCGTATGCAAGCTTATGCCGAAGCTCGTGTTTGCCGCCGACGTATCCTATTGAGTTACTTCAGCGAAGAACGCGATTGCGACTGCGGCAACTGCGACATCTGTAGCGACCCACCTTCGCGTATCGATGGTACAATTCTAGCTCAAAAGGCTCTCAGTGCCGTTATGCGTACCGGAGGTACAAATATTGGCGTATTCACCCTTGTAAACATTCTACGAGGTATCCGACGCTCCGACATCATTAATGCCGGATACGACAAAATACGCACATTCGGGGTCGGCAACGACTTACGCCAAGAAGAGTGGACCGACTACATATCGCAAATGATTCAACTCGGCGTTTTCGAAATCGCGTATAACGATGCCAATCACCTGAGGGTTACACCATTTGGCATGCGCATCCTCCGTGGAGAGCAACAACTTGAATTATCGACATACGTACCGCCACAAACAGGCGAAAGCCGTTCGTCGCGTCGCCACAAAGAAGAAAAACCCGCCTATACCGACCCCGTACAGCAGTTATTCAGCCAACTCAAAGCCGTACGTCTCGATGTATCACGAAAAGAAGGCATACCGCCACACCTTATCTTCAGCGATGTTTCGCTACTCGACATGGCAAACCGCCGACCGGCAACCATAGAAGATTTTCTGCAGGTCAACGGCGTAGGCGAAAAGAAAGCCGTACGTTTCGGACGTCGATTTATCACAGCTGTACGCAAATTCGAAGGCTTGTCTACCGCGACCTCTATGGGCACAAGCCTAAAAGAAACGCTTATACTCTTCAACGCCGGAGAATCGTTGGCTGAAATTGCAAGAACAAAGAACGTCAAACTCGGCACCATCCAAAATCATATCGCCACACTCATCGACCAGGGTATGATTACCGAATTTGGCTCTTTTATTTCGCGTAAAGAGTACGAAACAATATCTAAAACATTCGCCAATAACCCCGACAACGCTTACGAAATACTAAAATCAGACTTTGAGCCCGGAATAATCGCCATTGCGCGCGCCATTATGCGCTCAAAAAGCGTTTAATAACATATAATCTACAATTATGACAAAAGAAGATTTAATGAGAAAGGCCATCAGCCTCTCAGAAGAAAACATAGTAAATGGTGGCGGACCATTTGGTGCCGTTATAGTCCGCAATGGTGAAATTATCGCCACCGGAGTCAACCGCGTTACCGCAAACAACGATCCCACAGCTCACGCCGAAGTGAGTGCTATTCGTTGCGCCTGTCAAAAACTCAACACATTCGATTTGAGTGATTGCGAAATTTACACCTCGTGCGAACCATGCCCTATGTGTCTCGGAGCAATATATTGGGCACGTCTCCACCACATCTATTACGGCAACAACAAAACCGATGCAAAAAACATAGGTTTCGACGATTCTTTTATCTACGACGAGCTCGCACTTCCACGCGAAGAACGTCAGCTTCCAGCCGAACCTCTCTTGCGCGACGAAGCAATCCACGCTTTTGAGCAGTGGACTGCAAAAACGGATAAAATCGAATATTAGAAACAGTCGCCCCCTGCCATCCAATAGTAATTTGAAGTAAAAAGGAAGATTTTGTACATTTTCCGTTCAATATTTTACTATATATGCAGAGCCATCTCGGTTACGACTTCAATAATCGAATCGTCATACCCAAATCTTAAGTCGACAGACAAAAAAGTAGCGCAGCTTGAGAAAATGGTGATATAATTCGCCTAAAGAGAGGCCTTTATGTGAACAACCCCGAAGGAACTCGATATTTGGTCGAATGATTATTTCGTCCAACTCGCCGATATGATAAAACCGCAGTCATTATCTGTTAAATAATCATAAATCTTTTGGTGATATTTGTGCTGAAAGGGGTACGAGTTGGCACCGATTTGCACATTACTAAAAAAAAGAGTAATTTTGCAGCACAATCTTCAAGAGAGGAGGGAGCAAGGAGCTTCCTCCTCTTTATTTGAAGAGTGCTCAAGCATTTATGATAGATAAAGAATTACTGACACGTACGGTAGCCGACGCGATTGTCGGTACCGACCTTTTCGTTGTTGACATCAAAGTCAACCCCGCAAATGAAATAATCGTTGAAATCGATTCTACCACCGGTGTCGACATCGACACTTGCTCTGCCATCACCCGCAAAATCGAAGAAGTTTTCGACCGTGATGTTGAAGACTATCAACTCGAAGTTGGCTCAGCTGGCATAACCTCCGATTTCAAAGTACGTGCTCAGTATGACAAAAACGTAGGCAACGACGTAGAATTGCTCACTCGTGACGGACGCAAGCTTTATGGCGTACTCACAGAAGTAGCCGAAGGCGAAGCTACCGACCGCGACGTAGACTTCACAGTTGAAGTCTCGGTGAAAGTCAAAGAGCCGGGAGCCAAGCGTCCCGTTGTGAAGCAGGAAGCTCTCAAGCTCAACTCTAACGACTGCAAATACGTGCGCTACGATTTGAAATTCTAATAATTCTCGAATAATAACAGCCCCGAAGGGCACAATATAACGATACATGGCAAAAAAAGAGGAAACTCCTAACATGGTCGAGCAGTTCGCTGAATTTAAAGAACTGAAGAACATCGACAAGACAACAATGATCAGCGTTTTGGAAGAGTCGTTCCGCAACGTGCTTGCTAAAATGTTTGGCACCGACGAGAACCTCGACGTTATCCTTAACCCTGACAAAGGCGACGTACAGATTTTCCAAAATCTCGAAGTAGTTCCCGACGGTGAAGTTGAGAACCCCAATCTTCAGATTTCTCTTTCCGACGCTCGCGCTGACGAAGACCCCGAAGCTGAAGTTGGTGAAGAACACTCTCGCGAAATTATCTTCGAAAACTTCGGCCGTCGTGCAATCCTCAACCTTCGCCAGACTTTACAGAGCCGAATCCTCGACTTACAGAAAGAAGCTGTATACAACAAATTCAAAGAACTTGAAGGCGAGCTCGTTACAGGTGAAGTTTATCAGACCTGGTCGCGCGAAACTCTTCTTCTCGACGACGATAAGAACGAGCTTCTTCTCCCCAAAAGTGAATCAATCCCCGGCGACTTCTTCCGAAAAGGCGAAACTGTTCGCGCTGTCATCGCTAACGTAGACAACAAGAACAACAATCCCAAAATCACCGTTTCGCGTACCAACGAACAATTCCTCCGCCGCCTCTTCGAACTTGAAGTACCCGAAATTCACGACGGACTCATCAGCATCCGAGCCGTTGCTCGCATCCCGGGAGAACGTGCAAAGATTGCCGTTGAAAGCTACGACGACCGCATCGATCCCGTAGGCGCTTGCGTAGGTGTTAAGGGGTCTCGTATCCACGGCATCGTTCGTGAACTTCGCAACGAAAACATCGACGTTATCTGCTACACAAATAACCCCTCACTCTTCATCCAACGCGCACTATCGCCTGCTCGTATCTCGAACATTCGTCTCGACGAAGAAGCACATAAAGCAGAAGTATTCCTTCGTCCCGAAGAAGTATCGCTCGCAATCGGTAAGAACGGACACAACATCAAACTTGCCACAATGCTTACCGGCTACGAAATCGACGTTTACCGCGACACCGAAATGGTTTACGAAGACGACATCTACTTGGATGAATTCCGCGATGAAATCGATGCTTGGGTTATCGATGCACTCAAAAACATCGGTTGCGTTACCGCTAAGAGCATCCTCAACACTCCTCGCAACGTACTCGTTGAAAAGTCGGACCTCGAAGAAAACACAATCGACGAAGTACTCGAAATTCTCCGCCGCGAATACGAAGACGACGAAGATATCGAAACAAACGACGAAGCTGTCGAAGATCCCGAGGGCCAGAGTTAACAGTTGAGCTCGGCCCGACAAATTCGGGCCGACATTTACAATCACTCAACTAACTCAACTCTAACCCCTCAAAATCTTCTAACAAATGGCGAAAACGAAAATTAGCAAAATAGCGAAAGACCTCAACGTTTCACTTCCTACCGTAATTGAATTTCTCCGCAAGAGAGACATCAACATCGAAGAAAGTCCTAACACACGTGTAGAGGACGACATTGTTGAGCTTCTGATGGGTGCGTTTAAGAGTGACAAAGACCTCAAAAACCGCTCTACTCAGTTCACTTCCGAGCGCAAAGAAAGCCGAAAGCCAGCTGCTAAGGTTGAAGAACCTCACGCTGATGAGCCTAAAGCTGCAGAAGCACCTCAGCCAAAAATCCTCGGCAAAATCGAACTCGACTCTAAAGGCAACCCTGTAGCACCAAAAGCGCCTAAGGCTGAGCCTAAAGTCGAAGTAAAGGTTGAAGTAAAGCCCGAAAAAGTAGCGAACGTCGAGGCGCCCAAAGCTCCGACAACTCCTGCTCCCAAAAAGGAAGAGCCTAAAGTTGAAGCTCCTAAAGCCGAAGAGCCCAAGGCTGAAACTCCTGTAACTCCTAAGGCAGATCCCGAAAAAACAGCAACCAATAACACTACTACTATAGCACCTACTACAAAAAACGAGCCTGCTCAGCAGCCTCTACAGAACGAACAGGGCGGCGAGCCCGAAATTTTCACCATCAAACGCAGCGCACCTGCGCCTGCGCTCAATATTGTTGGTAAAATCGACCTCGATGCGCTCAACCAGACTACCCGTCCCAAAAAGAAGGGAAAAGAAGAACGTCGCGCTGCCCGCAATCAGCAGGGCGCTGCCGCTGGTGGCAATGAAGCCGACCGTAAGAAACGCCGTCGCATAGCCGGTAAAGAAAAAGTCGACATCGAGAAAGTCGGTCGTACTGCCGGTAACGGCGAACAGCGCCAAGGTGGCAACAACCAAGGCGAAAATCGTCGTGGTGGTAATGGCGGTGGCAACAACGGTAACGGTGGTGGCAATCGCAATGGCGAAAATCGTCGAGGCGGCAACCAACGTCAGAACCAACCTCGCCGTCCCGTTACTCCCGAAGTAAACGAAGAAGACGTACAAAAGCAGGTTAAAGAGACCCTCGCTCGCCTTACTGCTAAAGACAAGGGACTCAAGAAAGGCGCTAAATGGCGTAAGGAAAAACGCGAAGCTAACGCTACCCGCGAACGTCAAGCTCTCCAAGCTGAAGAAGCTGAAAGCCGCGTACTCAAAATCACCGAGTTCGTTACCGCGAACGACCTCGCTGTGATGATGGACGTACCCGTAAACAACGTCATCGCAACTTGTATGAATATCGGCGTGATGGTGTCGATCAACCAGCGTCTCGATGCTGAAACTATCAACATCGTTGCTGAAGAATTCGGCTTCACAACCGAATACGTCTCTGCTGAAGTTGCCGATGCTATCCACCAAGAAGAAGACCGCGAAGAAGACCTCGAAAGCCGTCCTCCCATCGTTACTGTAATGGGCCACGTCGACCACGGTAAAACTTCGCTCCTCGACTATATCCGTAATGCAAACGTTATCGCTGGCGAAGCCGGTGGTATTACACAGCACATCGGTTCTTATAGCGTGAAACTCAAAGACGGTCGTCACATTACATTCCTCGATACTCCTGGTCACGAAGCCTTCACCGCTATGCGTGCTCGTGGTGCAAAAGTTACCGACCTTGTTATCATCATCGTAGCTGCTGACGACAGAGTCATGCCTCAGACTGTCGAAGCTATCAACCACGCTTCTGCAGCAGGTGTACCTATCGTATTTGCTATCAACAAGATTGATAAGCCCCACGCTAACCCCGATAAAATTAAAGAAGAACTTGCCGCTATGAACTACCTCGTGGAAGAATGGGGTGGTAAATATCAGAGCCAAGACATCTCTGCAAAAAAAGGTATCGGGGTCGAAGAACTCATGGAGAAAGTATTGCTTGAAGCCGAAATGCTCGACCTCAAAGCAAATCCCAAACGTCGTGCTGTCGGTACAATCATTGAATCTTCTCTCGACAAGGGTCGTGGTTATGTTGCAAACGTCCTCGTACAGACTGGTACTCTCCGCGTTGGTGATGTTGTACTCGCCGGCAACCACTTCGGTAAGGTAAAGGCTATGTTCAACGAACGTAACCAGCGCATCAAGGAAGCCGGTCCTGCAACTCCCGCACTTATCCTCGGCCTCAATGGCGCTCCCACCGCAGGTGATACCTTCAACGTACTCGAAACAGAGCAAGAAGCACGCGACATCGCCGGCAAACGCGAACAGCTCGCTCGCGAACAAGGCCTCCGTACCACCAAGCTACTCACCCTCGAAGATATCGGTCGTCGTCGCGCTATCGGCAACTTCCAAGAGCTTAACATCATCGTTAAGGGCGACGTAGACGGCTCTATCGAAGCCCTCTCCGACTCTCTCATCAAGCTTTCGACTGAAGAAGTTCAGGTAAACGTACTCCACAAAGCCGTTGGCGAAATCTCAGAAAGCGACGTTACTCTCGCTGCTGCTTCTGATGCCATCATCATCGGCTTCCAAGTACGTCCTAGCGTGGCAGCACGCCGTGCAGCTGAGCGCGATGGTGTTCAGATTCGCCTCTACTCGGTCATCTATCAGGCTATCGAGGAAGTGAAGGACGCTATGTCGGGTATGCTCGCTCCCGAAATCAAGGAAGAGATCACCGGTACTGCCGAAGTACTCGAGACATTCCGTGTATCAAAGGTCGGCACTATCGCAGGTGCCATCGTTCGCGAAGGCAAAATCAAGCGCTCTTGCAAGGTCCGTCTTATCCGCGATGGTATCGTTCGCTACACCGGTGAACTTGGTTCGCTCAAACGCTTCAAAGACGACGTCAAAGAAGTACTTTCGGGCTACGACTGCGGTATCTCGATTGCCGGATACAACGACATTATCGTTGGCGACCTTATCGAAGGTTTCGAAGAAAAAGAAGTGTCTCGTACACTTGACGCGTGAAAACTACCCTATATCTAAATATAGGCTCCAATAGTGGCGACCGCCGAGCTTTTATTGCTCGCGCGGTCGCCGCGCTTTCTCGGCACTTTGGGAACGAGGCTCACGTGCGAATTTCAACACCGTATGAGAGTGCTCCGTGGGGATTTGAATCGGCCAATCCATTTCTAAACGTAGGCGTGGCCATCGACACTATAGTCGATGAACCGTGGACTATTGACAGCCTTTATAAGCTACTTGACACCATTAAAGACATAGAGCACGGCATATCAGCAGTACCACACCGCAACGACGACGGCAGCTATCGCGACCGCGAGGTCGACATCGACATAATTGCCATCGACGAGCTCGATATCGACACGCCGCGATTGACCATTCCTCACAAATGCATGCACCTGCGCGACTTTGTTGTCATTCCGATGGTGGAATTAGCTCCTGAGTGGCGGCACCCTCGCTTAGGGCATACTGTAGCCGAGATTTTAAACACGACGACATTCTCATAATAATCCGTTTGTCGATAAAATTGGGGCATTTTTCTATAATTTGGGTAAAGTGGTAGAATGAGATTTGCGTACTTAAGCCACTTTTCCTAAATTTGCAATATGAAAATGAGAGAATTGAGAAAACTTATTGTTTTGATGGTTTTTGCATTCCTGAGCGTGGCGACCGTGATGGCCGCCACGCTTATTGGAACAGTAAAAGAATCTGTCAGTGGCGAGGCCCTAATGCAGGCCTCCATTCGTGTTTTGGCCGCACGCGACTCTAGTCTCGTGAAAGGCGCAGTAACTAACCGCAACGGTCGATTTAGAATCGAAGGAATTCGAGCCGGCAAGTACATCGTTGAAGCATCCTACGTGGGGTTTGCCACTCAGATGCGCGATATTACTGTCGGCGACAAAGACATCACTCTTAAGCCGTTCGAACTATCGGAGAGTGCAATTGCACTTAAAGAAGCGACCGTAGTAGGAGTCCGCACACCTATCAAGGTTATGGAAGACACCGTTGAATACAACGCCGAGGCATACAAGACTCAGCCTAACGCAGTTGTAGAAGACCTACTCAAACGTCTACCCGGTGTCGAAGTAAGTTCCGAGGGCAAAATTACCGCCAACGGAAAAGAGGTGAGCAAAATCCTCGTTGACGGCAAAGAATTCTTCAGCGACGACCCAACTGTAGCATCGCGCAACCTACCCGTCGAAATGGTCGAAAAACTTCAAGTTGTCGACCGTAAGAGCGATTTAGCGCGTCTTACCGGAGTAGATGATGGAGAAGACGAAACTGTCATCAACCTCACCGTGAAGAAGAATATGCACCAAGGATGGTTTGGAAACGTTGAAGCCGGATACGGTAGCGACGAACGCTACAAAGGCACCTTCATGATCAACCGTTTCTGGAATGACAATCAAATTACCTTCCTTGGAGGTGCTAACAACATCAACGAACCCGGCTTTGCCGATGGCGGTTCTGGCCGTTTTATGCGATTTGGAGGCTCAAATGGCATAACTCAGTCAAAGGCATTTGGTGTAAACTTCAACGTTGGCAACGGCGAGAAATTCCGTGTTGGCGGCAACATTCTCTACAGCCACACCGACCGCGACACACGCTCCACTTCTGAACGACAATATCTCTTTACAGACTCTAGTTCGACATTCTCTAAACAGTCGGCTAGCCGCAATAAGGGACATAATTTCCGCGCTGACTTCCGACTTCAGTGGAACCCCGATAGCTTCAACGTGTTCGAATTCCGACCCAACATCTCGCTTAACTACAACGAATCGGCTTCGAACGACTCTTCAAGCACCTTCGCGGGCGGTCGCATGATTGGCACTGAAGTAACCCGAAGCCTTAACCGTGCATCATCTGACGGTCATTCTTTTGAATTCGGTGGTCGCTTAATTTATACCCACAACTTCAAAGCACGCCGTGGCAGATCTTTTTCTGTAATGGTTAACTACTCGATGAGCAACGTTCGCGAAAAGTCGAATACTTACTCGTTCAATAAATTCTTCCTCCTCAACGACTCTGTAGACCTATACGATCAATACGCCAACAACCATACATGGTCGAATCGTATCAACTCTCGCGTAAGTTGGACCGAACCTATCGGCGACGCAAAGAACGGAAACTTCCTTACCCTTGCCTACAACTTCTCGTACCGCTGGAACAACGCCGATAAGCTCACCTACGACCATCCTGTTACCTTCCCCGACGGATGGGACGGTCTACCCGTTATTTCGGATGAAAACATATTCAATAAAGAGTTGTCGAATCGCTTCCGCAACGACTATATGAATCAGGACATCCGCCTCGGTTATCAGCACGTAAGCAAGGCTGCGAACCTCAACGTTGGCTTATCGCTCGTACCCCAGAAGTCGAAATCAATCGACCTTCTTGATAGCAACAAGAATATCAGCAACACCGTATTCAACATCGCTCCATACCTGCGCTATCGCCATAAATTCAGCAAGAGCCGCAGCTTGATGTTGATGTACAACGGACGTTCATCACAGCCCTCGCTCAATCAGATGCAGCCTGTTGCTGATATGTCCGACCCGTTGCGTATCGTTGTCGGTAATCCTGATTTGAAACCGACATTCACACACAGCGTTCGCCTCCGTTTCCAAGACTTCAATTCTGAAGCACAACGCTCGATTATGGCAATGTTGGATGGGTCATTTAAGCAAAACTCTATCATTTCTAAGACTACCTACAACAACGAAACCGGCGGTCAGCTCACCACATACGATAACGTAAACGGCGAATGGAATATCCGAGGCATGAATATGGTATCATTCCCGATGCCTTTCAACAAAGCCTTCTCGATCAACAACCACATCTTCCTTTCTTACTCAAAATCGAAAGGATACAACAACGGTATGCTTAACTCATCGAACTCCTTCTCTGTCGGTGAAATGCTTGGTTTGGCATACCGCCCCGAGTACTTCGAATTCGAACTTCGACCGAGCTACAACCTCCAGTCTGTCCACAACAGCGTCCAGACCGGTGCTAACCGAAACGTACACACTTACGGAGGTTCGTTCTACGCCACATATAACTCTCCTATCGGCATCGTTCTCAGCTCAGACCTCAACTACAACGCCACTAGCGGCTACTCTGAAGGCTTCGATACCAAGACATGGATGTGGAATGCTACAATTTCGTACCAATTCCTCCGCGGCCGTCAAGCTACCGTATCACTCAAAGCATACGACCTGCTCGGTCAACGCTCTAATATCAGCCGTTCGGTAACTGCCAACTACATCGACGACTCAAGCTACAACTCGCTCACACGCTACGTAATGCTGTCATTTAGCTACCGTTTCAACACAATGGGCAACAAGAGAGGTGGCGACCGCAATGGCTATAACGATGGCCCAATGGAAGGTCCGAGCGGACGTCAAGGCCCTCCTCCCGGTGGTGGCAGAGGCCCAATGGGTCCACCTCCCGGCATGTAATTGATAATCTAATGTTTATTCCGGTTGCGAGGCTCGCTTTGGCGGGCCTCGTTTTTTAAGTATCAAAGTCGTTATAAACGATCAACCCGCGCTCGGAATCCGGGCGCGGGTTGATGTATATTGACTTGAAAAAGATTATTCTTCTTCTTCGCTCATGTTGTGGAATACGTTCTGAACGTCTTCGTCTTCTTCGAGTTTCTCGAGGAGCTTATTGATGCTTTCACGCTGCTCGGGAGTAACTTCTTTGAGGTCGTTGGGGATGCGTTCGAATTCAGAGCTGATAATTTCAAAGCCGTTTTCTTCGAGGTAGCTCTGAATCTGTGAGTAAGATTCGAAAGCACCATAAAGAACGATCTGATCGTTTCCTTCTTCGTCTTCATCGTGGCCGAGTTCGTCAACACCGTAGTCAATGAGTTCAAGTTCGAGGTCGTCGAGGCTTACACCATCCTTAGGTTTGATTTTGAACACACATTTGTGATCAAAAAGGAATGTAAGCGAACCCTGAGTGCCAAGGCTACCTCCGTGCTTGTTGAAGTACGAGCGAACATTGGCAACGGTACGGGTGTTGTTGTCGGTAGCGGCTTCTACGAAGATAGCGATACCGAAGGGGCCGTAGCCTTCGTAAGAGATTTCCTTGTAGTCGCCTGCGTCTTTTTCAGTTGCTTTCTTGATAGCGCGTTCTACAGTATCTTTAGGCATATTTGCAGCCTTTGCGTTCTGCATAAGAGCGCGGAGACGGGGGTTAGTATCGGGATCGGGACCACCAGCCTTTGCAGCGATGGTGATTTCCTTACCGAGACGCGTAAATGTACGCGACATATTGCCCCAGCGTTTAAGTTTTCGGGCTTTGCGGTATTCAAATGCTCTTCCCATGAGTATCTTGAGTGTTTTGTATGTTATTGATTAAAATTAGCGGAGTTCTGCACCAAGACGGTTTTTAAGGTTTTCGATAATCTTCGACATGACCTTATCAATATATTTGTCTTGGAGTGTCTTTTCGGGATCTTGGAGTGTAATCGAGATTGCGTACGACTTCTTTCCGGCAGGAAGTTTATCGCCTTCGTAAACGTCGAAGAGCTCGACTGTTTCGAGGATTTTGCGTTCCGACTCACGAACTACAGCTTCAACGTCTGCCATCGACACTTTGCTATCGAGCAAGAGCGAGAGGTCGCGCTTAACGGGCTGAGTCTTCGCAAGCGGGGTATAGAGGGCGTTGATACGCGCTGCTGTACGACAAATCATATCCCAATCGAGTTCGGCGTAGCTAACGGCAACCTTAATTTCGCACTTGCGGCAAACTGCGGGATTGACGATACCCATAAGGCCGAGGTGCGCACCCTTGGCAGTAGTGATTTCGAGAGCCTGGCTAAAGATGCCACCGGCAGGAACTTCTGCTACTTTGAGAGCAATATCGCGAGCACCGAGGCCTACGCGAGCAAGCACATTGAGTACTGCTGCCTTAAGGTCATAAAATCCGGCTTCTTCTGCTTGACGGAGCCAGTTGGGCTGACGAGTCGAGCCGGCGAGCCAAAGTGCGAGACGAGCATGTTCGCTATAAGGAGCCAATGGAGCTTCGACTGTCGATTCCTTGGCAGGATTGAGCGAGTATACATTGCCAAACTCATAGAAGGCTGTGTCAGGGTTACGGCGGTTGATATTGTGAGCAACCGATTCAAGGCCTCCGAAGAGCATAGTCTGACGCATCACGCTGAGGTCTTGGCTCAAGGGGTTGAGCAGACGCACGCTGTTAGCAATAGGATAGTCGGTGAGTTCGGCATAGTAGCCTTCTGCTGTGAGCGAGTTATTGAGGATTTCGTTCCAACCGGCACCTGTAAGCTGCTCTGCTACGGTACGACGGAGGTCGTCGGCCGCATCGACAGGAGTTTTGAACGAGAGGCAAGAATGGAGTTCGCTGCTCATCTCAATCTTATTGTAGCCATAGATGCGGAGGAAGTCTTCGATTACGTCGCACGGACGGCGAACATCTACACGATAGGTAGGTACGGCAAGCGAAAGTTTATCACCGTCGACCTGAGCTTCGATTTCGAGAGCCTTGAGGATTGTATCGATAGTTGCGTGATCGAATTCGGCACCGATAAGGGCGCTGAAGTCGCCATAAGTCATCTCAACGGGGTAAGGAGCTACCTCGGTAGGATAGTAATCAACGATATTGCCGGCAGTCTTGGCACCTGCATACTCGCACATAAGGATAGCGGCGAGTTTGAGGGCATATAGACAGCCGTTGGGATCAACTCCGCGTTCGAAACGGAACGATGAGTCGGTGCTGATTCCGTGGCGACGTGCGGTGCGACGAACCGAAGTAGCGTTGAAGCATGCACTTTCAAGGAATACGGTGGTTGTCTTTTCGGTTGTACCTGAGTTAAGGCCGCCAAATACTCCTGCAATACATTTTTCTTCTTTACCGTCGCAAATCATGAGGTCGGCTGCGTCGAGCTTGTGCTCTACTCCATCGAGAGTCACGAATTTGGCGCCTGCATCGGCACGACGAACCACCACTTTACCATCGGCAAGGGTATCGGCGTCGAATGCGTGCAAAGGCTGACCTACTGCATGGAGGATATAGTTGGTAATATCGACTACATTGTTGATTGAGTGCTGGCCGATGGCGTTGAGACGCTTAACAAGCCAGTCGGGCGAAGGACCCACTTTCACATCGGTGAGAGTAAGACCGCAGTAGCGAGTTACGCCTTCTGCATCATTTACCTCTACCTCGATAGCCTTAGCTTCGGGTGCATCGAGTTTGAAAGAGTCGATAGCGGGCTTTTTAGCCACAGTTGCGGCAATACCGCGACCTGTGAGAGCTGCAGCTACGTCGCGAGCTACGCCATAGTGCGAAGCTGCGTCGATACGGTTAGGGGTGAGGTCTACTTCAAGCACGAAATCGTCTTCAATACCAAAGTATTCAGCTGCAGGACGGCCTACCATTGCTTCTGCTGCGGCAGGGAGTACGATGATACCATCGTGCGAGGTGCCTACTCCGATTTCATCTTGGGCGCAAATCATACCGAATGACTCAACACCACGGATTTTCGATTTCTTGATTTTGAAAGCCTCGCCTTCAGGTGTATAAAGAGTGGTGCCTACGGTAGCAACGACCACTACTTGGCCGGCATCTACGTTGGGGGCGCCACATACAATCTGGGTGGGGTTGCCGTTGCCTTCGAGGTCAACGGTGGTGATGTGGAGGTGGTCGCTATCAGGGTGAGCTTCGCAAGTGAGTACCTTGCCGATTACAATGCCGGCGAGACCTCCGCGGATGCTTTCGACGCGTTCTACCGAACCGGTCTCAAGACCAATCGACGTCAAGAGAGCCGACAATTCGTCGGGATTGAGGTCGAAGTCCACATATTCTTTAAGCCATTTATATGATATGTTCATCGCTTATAGTATTATTCAAGTTGCAAAGATAGTGATTTTTGCCCAAAGAACGGCAAGATAGGGCAATTAGTCGAGCTTCAAGACCGCTAGGAATGCTTTTTGAGGCACTTCTACCGAGCCAATCTGCTTCATTCGTTTCTTTCCCTTCTTCTGCTTCTCGAGCAACTTACGTTTACGCGAGATATCGCCACCGTAACACTTGGCAGTAACGTCTTTACGCACAGCCTTGATGGTTTCGCGAGCGATAATCTTGGCTCCGATAGCCGCCTGAATGGCAATATCGAACTGCTGACGTGGAATCAACTCTTTGAGTTTCTCGCACATACGACGACCGAACGATACGGCATTATCTGCATGGGTGAGGGTCGATAGTGCATCGACGCTTTCGCCATTGAGTAGGATATCGAGCTTAACGAGCTTACTCTCGCGGAAATCGTGGATATGATAGTCGAACGATGCATAGCCTTTTGAGATGCTCTTAAGCTTATCGTAGAAGTCAATCACGATTTCTCCGAGGGGCATATCAAAGACGAGTTCGATACGGTTGCCTGATATATACTCCTGCTTCACAAGTTCGCCGCGTTTGCCGAGGCAGAGGGTCATAATCGGACCGATATAGTCGGCTGCGGTTATGATTGAAGCTCGGATATAGGGTTCTTCAATGTAGTCAATAAGGGTGGCATCGGGGAGACCGGAAGGATTGTGCACTTCGGTCATTGTTCCGCGTTTGTCATACACTCGGTAGCTTACGTTAGGCACGGTGGTGATGACATCCATATCGAATTCACGGCCGAGACGCTCTTGGATAATCTCCATATGGAGCAAGCCCAGGAAGCCGCAACGGAAGCCGAAGCCGAGCGCTGCCGATGATTCGGGAGCAAAGGTAAGCGAGGCGTCGTTGAGCTGCAATTTTTCAAGTGACGCACGGAGGTTTTCGTAGTCCTCGGTCTCAATGGGATAAACGCCGGCAAATACCATCGGCTTTACTTCTTCGAAACCGTCGATAGCAGCGTCGCATGGCTTTTCTACGTGGGTGATAGTATCGCCCACCTTAACTTCGCGACTGGTCTTGATGCCGGAGATGATGTAGCCCACATTACCGGCTGAAAGCTCGGCTCGAGGGGCTAGGTCGAGTTTAAGCACACCGATTTCGTCGGCGTGATACTCCTTACCGGTAGCTACAAACTTAACGAAATCATTCTTGCGGATAGTACCGTTGATGATTTTGAAGTATGCGATAATGCCGCGGAAGGGATTGAATACTGAGTCGAAGATAAGAGCCTGAAGTGGGGCATCCGCATCACCAACGGGAGCGGGGATGCGCTCTACAATAGCTCGGAGGATGTCGGGAATACCTATACCGGTCTTACCCGATGCGCGGATAATCTCTTCGCGGTCGCAACCGATAAGGTCGACGATTTGATCTTCTACCTCTTCGGGCTTTGCAGAGTCGAGGTCGACCTTATTGATTACGGGGATAATCTCAAGGTCGTTATCGATTGCCATATAGAGGTTTGAGATAGTCTGTGCCTGGATACCCTGCGATGCGTCGACTATAAGGAGGGCGCCCTCGCATGCAGCAATTGAGCGCGACACCTCGTAAGAGAAGTCAACGTGTCCCGGAGTGTCGATTAGATTGAGCACATATTTCTCGCCATCGAGCTCATACTCCATCTGGATTGCGTGGCTCTTAATAGTAATGCCTCGTTCGCGCTCGAGGTCCATATCGTCGAGTACCTGAGCCTCCATATCTTTGGCGGCTACTGTATTAGTATACTCAAGCAGGCGGTCGGCCAAGGTCGACTTACCATGGTCGATGTGCGCGATTATGCAGAAGTTGCGTATATTTTTCATTCAAGCAATATTTGTTGCAAAGTTACGAAAAATGCGTGGCATACACAATATTATCGCAACGGGTAAAAAAATCGAGGCGCCCGTTTGAGCGCCTCGACTGTTTTATAGTATATTACACGATTATTTCGCAGGGTAAATCTTGATGCCGGTGATGTGAACTTGACCGGGTTTAGTATTTTCCGAGCCAAATACTCCAAGTGCACCTACTGTAAATGTAATTTCAGAAGCATCGCCAACCCAAGTGATTGTTTCGTCACCCGCTGCCTGTGCTGGAGTAATAGAACCTACTGAAGGTGTAAACTCTGCATAGCGTTTGGCGAGAGTTGATGTCGATAGAGTAAATTCAATTTTAGCAATTTTCGATGTTGACGATATTGTCAATGTATTATTTGCATAAAGACGAAGTGCTTTCCATGTAGCCTTGCATGCTGGAGTTGAAACACCACTTCCTTTTGAATTTGAGATAGTATAACCACTAACTTCTACCGACTCTTTAGGTGTACCATTTTCGGTATCACCGGTGTCAAACGACAATGCATCAACTACTACACAATCGCCGGCGGGTTCTGACGGCTGAGAAGGCTCTGAAGGCTGGCTGGGTTCTGAAGGTTCAGAAGGCTGTGAAGGTTCGCCATTCGAACCACCTTCTCCGTAGATAATGATGCTTGAGAAACGGAACTGTCCGCTCTTTTCTGCGCCATCGCTACCAAGTGTAGCCTTTTCGCCTACTGTGAATGTAACTGAGTCTGAATTACCTGTCCAAGTAGTCTGTGTATCACCAGAAGCCTGAGTGCCTACTGTACCATTATCTGCTGTAATGGTAGTATAGCGATAACCTGCGTCAGACGAAAGAACGAATACGACTTTCGAGAACTTAGCACCGCTGATGGTGATAGTATTGCTTGCATAAGCACGAATTGCCGATGTGTTTGCGTGGAATACAGGAGCGGTATAGCCTGAAGCTTGCTGGATATCTACGGTATAAGCACCTACAGTTGCAGAGCCACCTGCCACTAGGTCAGTAGCGTTGATGGTGTAGCCACCGGTTACAGGTTCATCGGGAGTTACAGGGGTATCGGGAGTTACAGGGGTGTCGG
>CAZYYV010000007.1:0-9923 GCA_964651295.1 uncultured Bacteroides sp. | reverse complement strand
TCGGGAGTTACAGGGGTGTCGGTGCTACCGCTACCGGTGAGTTCGTATTCGGTACCGTTCTTCACGCCGGGGCCACCACAGTACTTCATAATATCACCCTTTATGCTAAGCACTTTGCCGAGATTTTCGGGTTTGTTAGCAAGTGCAAGTGCTGAACGAAGTCCAGAGGGGAGCTGAACGCCTACGCAGAGGCTTGCGTCGGTACAGTCGGGTGTAGGACCAAGCACGAGGTTGGTTGTTGCCGCATCTGCAGTGCCGAATGTAGTACCGCTGAGGGTGGTAGATGAGCCACCGGTGGGCATCGAGCCTACGATGTAACCCTTAACCCAAACACCGCTTTCGAGAGCGTTGTCTTTGTCGGTGGGATTCTTAGCTACAACTTGAGCAACGTTATAGGGGCTTTCTTTAGTACCTTCACCGGCAGCGATTGAGCCGTCGCTTACTTCAACGCCTTCAATTACGAATGAATCAGCCTTGCCGGTAACTCCGGTTACGCCATAAGTGCCGAGAACTTCGCCAAATGTACCGTTAACCATGATTTCTTTACCAAGGTTAGCTTCATTATCGCGAAGGTTGCCATATTCCTGGAATGCAGATCCGGAAGGAAGCACAACTACGAGACACTGTGCAAAGTCTTTGCAATCTGCTGAGGGTGCTATTACGAGGGTGTTATTGAGGACGGTAGGAGCTGTCCATTCGATATCTGCGTCTTTTTCTACGTCTGCAATTTCAGGAGCAACTGCACCAACGATATAACCCTTAACCCAACCGGCGGTTTTAAGACCTGCTTTCTGCTCTTCGATAGCCTGTTCTACTGTATAGGGATCTTCTTTAGTACCGGGAAGTTCGCCAACTTTGATAACTCCGTTACCATCGATCAAAATGATCTGCCAAGCGGTGTTGTAGTAGCTGAGGATACCTACAAGGTCGATATTACCGACGGGAAGTGTTTCGTTCCAGAAGGTGCAATAGCCCGAAGTACGCACGGTGAGAGTCGAACCGGCGCGGTCGGTGATTGTTGTGTTCTGGTCGTCATTCGACGAGCTGTGATATGCCGAGAACTTACGTTTACCGCCTTCGGTAAAGCTTACGTTTTTAAAGCGTACAAGCTGGCTTTGCCATTTGCGGAGACCTTCGGGGGTTGTAGTGATTTCAGAGAATGAGTTAACAACGAGGGTGTCGATTTTTTCAGCTTCTGGCACTCCGTTAAGCTCTACTTTTGTCTGGAAGTACTCCGACGACATGAACGAAACTTGCCATGTACTGCCGTTTTCGTACCACGACTTGCGACCGATTTGCTGGAGGCCGGCGTACTTACCGATTTCCATACCGGTAACATCCATCACGATTTCTTGACCGACGCGGTAGTTGAGGTAGAGGTTATAGCGGTCAACTGAGAATGCAAGTGCTGCGGTTTCGTCTTGGATAACGAGGCTCTTGAATACGTTGCCTTCTTCGTCCGACGAAATAACACGACCACGGATTACGACACGCTCTGGAGCGTTAGCCGAGTCTCCGATAACCTGTGCATAGTTTGTTGCTTCATCCCAATAGCGCTCTTTGAGTTCGAGGATAGTGGTATTGGGAACCGAAGTTGCCTGAGGACTGTCGATTGCCGGTGCATCGATATCGTCTTGACACGAGGTAAAGCCCACTGTCAAGGCTGCCAAAGCTGCAATGCCTAAAATATATGATTTAATTGTTTTCATTTCGATAAATGATTTGACGGTGGGAGTGATTACTTGCTAACAATATACAACTCGGGGAGCTTGTATTCGGCGGGCGAGTCGGCAGGAGCAATATTAGTGTAGAATGTACCTGCAGAGCCTTTCGAAACCGACACGAAGCAAGTGGTGGCTACGTTGTTGATGAGTTTGAGCTTGCCGTCGACAAATTCGGCAGCCCAATAGCAACCGTCGTTAAGTGATGTATAGAGCTGGAAAGATGTCTTGTAAGATGCATCCATACCCAAATAGCGGTTGTTGCTATCTTTGAGGGTATAGCCCTTGTCGCTCTTTTCGATAAGAATGAGGTTAGCTGCGGCTACGCCGATTTTGTCAGCCTGAGCTACTGGATCGATAAGGTTGAGACGACCGTATGATTCAGCTTTACCGATAGCTTCGCCGTACTGACCGTCAATTACGAGTACGTATTTCTCACCCGAGGTGATTTCGGTAACCTTTGAGCAGAGGTAGTCGTAAGTAGTGGGAGCTTCATCAGCACCTTCGAGAACGTATTCAGAGCCGTTTTTCAAACCGGGAGCTCCGCAGTACTTCATAATATCGCCCTTGATAGTAAGCTGCTTGCCGAGGTTTTCGGGTTTGTTAGCAAGTGCAAGTGCTGAACGAAGTCCAGAGGGGAGCTGGATACCGATACACTTGCTCGCTTCGGTGCAATCTGCAGTGGGAGCAAGTACGAGGTTGGTCGCAACCGCTTCATTAGCGCTGAATACGGTATTGTCGAGATAAGTATTAGTCGAGGGCATATAGCCTACGATGTAACCCTTAACCCAAACATCGCTTTCGAGAGCATTGTCTTTGTCGGTGGGGTTCTTAGCGATAACCTGAGCTACAGAGTAGGGGCTATCCTTTGTTCCTTCGCCATCTCCGGGAACATCAGGGGTGGGTGTATCGGGAGTTTCGGTAGCGCCCTTACCATTGATGCTTACAATCTTGCTACCTGCAGTAAACTGGGGTGTATTGCCCATGTAGTTTACGAGTTCGCCAGAAACGACTACTTCGTCGCCCACTTTAATTTGGTCGGCGGCAGTAAACTTAGCACCATCGAGGTAGTAGCCACGATAAACCGAAAGGGTTGCGGTGCCGTCTGCATCTTTGATAGTATAGGTAGCGTTGCCGAATGAACCTGTATCAACTTCTTTGATAGCAGAGATTACACCTTTAGCATATGCCGCCTGTTTGGCTTCGGAGTTGAGAGCCGAAGCTACTTCAAAAGCCTTTGCTACGTTATAGGGATTTCCGGCAGTGCCATCGCCGGCTGGAGCCACTACTCCACCCTCTTCTTTATCACCGCCATCTTCTCCGGGTGTTTCAGTGGGAACGTTGTCGAAACCTTGAACACCGGTGGTGTCATTAAGGAGAATCTGCCAATCGTTGCTGAAGTAGCTAAGGATACCGGTTACAGAACCTGTTCCGTGAGGAAGTGTGGCATTTTTGAATGTTGCGTACGAACTATTGCGAACTACGATACGGTTGCCGTCGTTGTCTACAATATAGCGGTTAACTGTAGCCGAACCGGCATAGGGCTGACCGGCGTCTTCCCAACGAACGCTATCGATGCGAATAAGACGGCTCTGCCAGAGCTGGAGCTGTGCTTGGTCGGCTTTTGCTGCTACGATTTCAGGGATAGTTGCAACTGTTGTATCAACCTTTTCAGGTTCGGGAAGTGCCGAGTTATTGCGGATTACATGAGCCTTGAAGAGGTCTACATCCATAAAGGTCATTTCGCTACCCGAAACTGCTCCGAACTGGAGGAGGTTGCGATAGCCGCCTACTGAAAGGCCTGATGCATATACTGCTACTTCCTGACCGAAGGGGAAGAGTTCATAGAGATCGTAGTCGTTCACCGAGAAGTTGATAGCAATCTGCTCTCCGACTTCGTTGGTGCTCTGTACGATGACACTCTTGTAGATATTACCGGTTTCATCGGTCGAACAAACGCGACCGGTGAAGATGATTGTATCACCTTGTTCGCCGTAAGGCACTTCGGTGGGCGATGTGAGTGCCGACCAGTAATCAGCTTTGAAATCAGCCAATGTAGTAGTGGGGGTAACGTTGGCTGTCGGAGGCAACACTATCGGAGGATAGGTAAAGTTGTCGTCGCACGAGCTGAGAACAGCGTTTCCTAAGAGGGCAGCCGCTGCTACATATAATAATGTCTTTTTCATCATTGTCATATTTTGATATTAGAAGCGGACACCGACGTTGAGATACATGCGGAAACCTTGGGCATAGCTGTATCGGGTAGGATATGCGTTACGATCGTATGCATTGTCGCCCGATGTGCTCATTCGACCCTGCTGGTAGGCATTTGTCACAATGTCGCGGTTGTTTGTGATGTTATTGAGGTTAAGATTCACGTTGAGGCTCCATGTCTTGAAGTAGATAGCCTTACCAATCGACGCGTTGAGCGAGTAAGCGTTGTGAATCTTTTCCTGTGTAGAGAGTTCCTGTACTTTTGCTTCGAGTTCTTCGATCGAACCGCCATAGCTTTCCCACAAGTCGGGAAGGGCTTCGTGATAGCGGGGAGCTAGGCTAACATAAGCATCGCCTTGCCATGTGCAGTTGATACCGAAGAACCAGTTTTTGGGTGCTGCCCAATCGAGACCGATGTTTGCGTTATACTGAGGAGTTGCACCTACGTAGTAGTTCTTGAGGTAAACGGTCTGGGTTGTATCGGCATAGAGGCCGTTTTCGAACGAACGTGTACCCTGAGGATTGCTCTTATACTGATAGCGTGCATAAGTACCTGCAAAAGTTGCGGTCAACGATGGTGTAATCTTGTAAGCCATACCAAGTTCTACGCCCTTGTAGACGCGTTTAACGCCGGTGAGGATGTAGTTGGTGTATGTCTGATAGTTATCATCGTAGAAACCATTGCGCTCGATTGCGTTGTCGGCCATGGTGTAGAATGCTGTGATAGCACCACGGAAACGACGATAATTCCACATATACGAGATATCGCCCGAAAGGTCGCGTTCGTTTTCTACGCCCTTAACGACGGTGTTCTTCACACGTGGCGCGATAAATACTTGGTCGAAGAGAGGTGCTCGTGTACCATAATCGACGTGTGCGGAAATCTGGTTGCGACCATTGATTTTGTAGGTTGCGCCGGCTTTGAAAGAGAGGTTGTCGAATCGGAGCATTTCACTCTTACCCTTCGAGTCTTCGGGGGCTCGGCCGTTACGCATCTTACCATCACGCTGGTACTGTGTGTAGCTAGCTTGAAGACCATAGTTGATATCCCAGTGGGGAAGGGTGATTACGTTCTGCAACCATGCTTCTGCACGGAGTGCATTGATATCGTAGTCGTAACCGAAGCGGTCGCCTTTCTGTACTCGGCGATTGGGGTTATCGAGGTCATTTTGGAGGTTCTGCGGACGGAGCGAAATTTCGCGGTTACTGAAGGGGTCGATATCGAGCCAGAATTCACCACCCATGAGGTCGCGGATAGTTTTGTAGTTCGAGCTCTTGGTGTAGTTGAACGACACACCGCCTTGCAGCGAAACGATATCGTTGAGGCGTGTATTGATGTATGAGCTGAACATACCAACGAGCTGGTGGTTGATACGGTTCTCCATAATGTATGACGAACCCTTCTTGTCTGCTTCTGAGAGGTTTTCGTTCTGTATGTTGTTGAGGTAGTTGATCTGATAGAGGTCATCCCACTTAATCTGGCGGAAACGTTCGTTGTTTTTCCAGAGGTATGTGTAGAGCTCTGCAGAAGTTTCGTCGTCGCGACCTTCGAAATAAGAAGGAAGATACTTGTAATACGAAGGATTGGGATCGGTAGCGTTGTAGTAGTTGAGTGCCGAACGGTTGTAGTAAACCGAGCGGAACGCTGCCGAGGTATTCACGATTGTGTTATCTTTCTTGAAGATGTAGTTGAGGATGGCGGTAGGATCGAAAGTCTCGGTGATACGAGATGAACGCTTTTCGCCATTCTGATAACCCCAGTCAGGGTTGTAGAGGTTGTCGCCTGCAAGGTCGTAAGCTTCCTGAACGGTAGGACGACCGGTGGCACGCTGAGTAGGACCGCCAAAGAGTGTAAGTGTAAGAGTGTTATTGGCGTTGAATTGCTTTTCGATTGATGCGAAAAGACCTGCCGAATTGTAGAAAGTACCATCCATGATACCTTCGTTGGCATAGCGACCAATAGCGCTGATGGTAAATGCCCAACCTTGCTTATTGAGGCCGGTTGAGTAGGTAGCCATCGCGCGGAGCATATAGTTCGAGTTGGTATATGCCACCGAACCATTAAAGCCGGGGGCATAGAGGTCGGTAGTCGTATTGTAGTTTACACTACCGCCGAGGTCGCCGAAAGCGTAGTTCGAAGCATCAAGACCAATAGTGGTTGTTTTGTTGCGGAATGCACGGCTAGTCATACCGAGAAGTGTAGAGAAGCTAAACGAACCACGAACTAGGTCATTCATACGAAGACCATTGATATACACGCTCTGATATTGATTTTCAAGACCTCGGAAGCGATAATACATCGGGCTGAAGTTATACGACGCAGTATTATAGAATACATTGTTATTTGCACCCGTAAGGGCTGCGACGCTCTGCGACGCTCCTTCTTCGTCGTCGAGCATTGCTTCGTCGAATACGAGTTCGTCGATTGCGCCGAAATCATCGTTAGAAACTTCTTCTGTGATACGGAGTTCGCCTACATTGAGCGTTCCACGACCCACACGAACATCGGTGGTATAAGTCAAGAAGCCATCACATACTACGGTAAGGATTGCATCGCAGTTGTCCGGAACTTCTACGCGGAATTGTCCGTTGAAATTGGTGATCGCTTGCGCGTCGTATTCGCGAAGCAAGACGGTTGCGCCGTTCACAGGGCTTCCCGACTCACCATTGACTACCACGCCGGTGAGCGTGGCTGCCATACTTGTCAGCGACGGCAACAATGTCGCCACCAACAATACTAAAAACAATCTAATTTTCATATTATAGAACAGTATATTATGATTTTCTTTTCTTCTCTCTCGAAAATTCGTCAAAATTAATAAAAATATCTCAACATTAGCAAACGAATACCGATTTAAATCACGCAACACCCACAATTTTAACACTTTTGGAACTTTTTAGACAACTTTCGGCTTTATTTCCTTATTTATATCCTTTTACTCGCTCGCACGTTTTAACTCGAGCGCCTTTTGTGCAAAAACAATTATTTCACAAAAGATTAGCTAGCATTTAATAGGTTTAATCAAAAAAAATCGTTAATTTTGCGCTGATTATAATCTTATGCCGAATAGTCGGTTTAATTCTCTATGAAACGATCATTACTGCTCGCTGCTATCATCCTTGTGTCGATATTTGCTCCGACACTTTCTGATGCTCAAAACCGCAAAGTACAAGTTGCCGGTATCGCTTTTTACAACTGGGAGAACTTATTTGACACTATCCCTAATAATCCCGAAGGACGCGATATCGAATTCACCCCAAATGGTCCTCGTAAATGGGACGGTCGTAAATATTGGCACAAAGTTGGCAACTTAGCGTATGCCATCTCTCAATTTGCCACTAAAACAACTCCTATCGGACCGGCTATCATTGGAGTCTCGGAAATCGAGAACCGTTCGGTGATGGAAGACGTCGTTAACCATCCCGACCTCAAAAAATGGAATCTTCAAATCGTTCACCACGACTCTCCGGACGCGCGAGGGATCGACGTTGGTTTGCTATACAATCCTAAATACTTCAAACTCGAAAACGTTACAAATCACCGACTCTCAACTGTATCTTTCCGCACGCGCGACCAAATGTGTGTCGTTGGCTCGCTTCTCGGCCAGCGCCTTGCGGTCATTGTCGGCCACTGGCCTTCGCGTCTCGGAGGACAACAGCGTTCTGAGCCTAATCGCGTCGCGGCTGCCGAACTTTCGAAGAATATCGCCGACTCTCTTTGGCGTGTCGACCCAAACATCTCGGTGGTAATCATGGGCGACTTTAACGATGACCCGATGGATAAATCTTGTGCCCAAATACTTGGTGCTCAACGCAAGCCAAAGAACGTTCCCGATCACGGATTCTATAATCCTTGGTGGGATATCCTCGAAAGCGGCGTTGGCTCACTCGCTTACAAAGGCACTTGGAACCTCTTCGACCAAATCATCGTATCGGGCAACCTCGTAGATCCTAAAAACGACTCTGCTTGGACTCTATACGATGCCAAAGTGCTTAACTTCCCGTTCCTCTTTGCAACAGAGGGCAACCTACAAGGCGGGCCGAAGCGATCTTTCTCTGCTGGTTCGTATATCGGTGGATACTCCGACCACTTCCCAACTGAGATTTTCCTCCGTCGTTACATCTCGAAATAATTCACCAATTTAATTATATATTTTCATGAAGAAACTTTTACTCACCCTCGTTGGCGCAGCGCTCTCACTCTGCGCAAGCGCAGAAACTTACAAAGTTGACTTCTCCTCTTGCGAAGGTCTTCCCACTACAGAATCGCCTGAAGTGTCGAGCATCGAAGTAAACAACGTAAAACTTTCATTTACAAATTGCAAAAAGGGCTCGTATTCTGGCGCATCGTACCTCCAGCTTTCTGGCAAAAACTACTCAAGCTCTCTTGACTTTTCTGCTCCCGGCACTATCAATGAATTTAGCGTAGTTACCGGTGATAACGCATCTGTAAACGTTACTATTGACGTTATCGCAAACGATACTATAGTTGCAAGCAAGAAACTTGATACTAAGGGTTCTACTTTCACATTCTCTATCCCAACAGAGAATCAAGTAGCCGATGGCAATATCACTATCAAAGTTTCCAATAAGTACAACGCTCAGTTCAAATCACTCACCGTTTACACTAATGGTACTACCTCAGGCGAAACTCCTGAAACTCCCGAGAACCCCGAGAACCCCGAAACACCTTCTGTAGAAAGCTCGCTCGACAACCCTATCACTGTTGCTAAAGCTCTCGAAGTTGCTTCTGCTCTCGCTGACGGCCAGGAAGTTGAAGCTTACACAAAGGGTATCGTTGCTTCTATTACCGAGGTTTCTACTTCTTTCGGAAACGCTACTTACTCTATCAAAGACGCTGAAGGCACTACTACTTTCTCGGTTTTCCGCGGCTACGGTCTCGACGGCAATAAATTCACATCTGAAGACGAACTCCTTGTAGGTGCTGAAGTTATCGTTTATGGTAAACTTGTTAACTACAAAGGCAACACTCCTCAATACAATACCGGTAGCAAAATCGTAAGCTACAAGGCTCCTCAGACAGGCGGCGAAGAACCTGAAGAACCCGAAACTCCTTCTATCGAAAGCTCGCTCGAAAGCCCCATCACAGTTACTGCTGCTCTCGAATTTGCTAAAACTCTTACTACCGACCAGCAGGTAGAAGCTTATGTTAAAGGCATTGTTGCCACCATCTCTGATCTCTCTACTTCTTTCGGCAACGCCACCTATACTATCAAAGACGCTGAAGGCACAGAAACTTTCTCTATTTACCGCGGTTACGGTCTCGACGGCAATAAATTCACCTCTGAAGACGAACTCAAAGTAGGCGCTGAAGTTATCGTATTCGGTAAGATCGTTAACTACATGGGCAACACTCCTCAGATCACAAATGGTAGCAAAATCGTAAGCTATGTTGCTCCTGAAGAACCCGAAAACCCCGACGCCCCCACTATCGGTACTAAAGATATCCCCTACACCGTAGCTGAGGTTGTGGCTCTTAAACCTTCATTCACCTCTACCGGCAAAGTATGGGTAGAAGGCTATATCGCGGGTGTTTATACAAGCGGTAGCCTTAATAGCGCAGTTTTCACCACTGAAGGCATCGAAGCAAAAACTAACTTAGTTCTCGCGCCTACAGCTGAAACTACCGACTACACTATCTGCGTTCCTGTTCAGCTTCCCAACAATTCTATTCGCGAAAATCTCAACCTCGTTGACAATCCTTCAAACCTCGGCAAGAAAGTACTTCTATACGGCAATCTCACTAAATACTTCGGTGTTTGCGGTCTCAAGGACACTAGCAATTACGAATTCGTAAACGAAGAATCTTCTTCTGCTGAACTCGTTGAAGTTGAAAACGCTCCCGTTGAATACTTCAACCTCCAGGGTGTACGCGTTGCTAATCCCGAAAACGGTCTCTATATCCGTCGTCAGGGCAACTCCGTTACCAAAGTTCTCGTGAAATAATTCACTCATCCACAATACCAA
>CAZYYV010000006.1:19182-51330 GCA_964651295.1 uncultured Bacteroides sp. | reverse complement strand
AGAAAATGTGTTTTATAGCATATATTTAACATTTGTTTACAAATAGAGCGCTTTTCACGCCGGTTTTCGCCTGTTTTTGCTATTATTTCTCGAATCGGTTCAAGATCCATTATTTCAAAAATGAATTTTACATTTTTTGTATGTTCCTCCCGGATTTATAATATCGACCGGACATCACGCTTTCCTTGATAGAATTTTTCAAGCACTCTACCGAATATGTCATTTGGAGAGATGCAATCGAAAAGCGTCATACTTGATTTCACTTTTAACGCATCACGTTCGAAAATATCCGTAGCGGTTCGATCGTCATGTTGCAAAAGTGCATTGGTAATTTCTCGTAGGCGAACTCCTAAAATAGGATGGGAAAGAAAAGCCTCAACTTCATTCCGATCTGCGATTCCATAATAAATAGATTTTTCGCTAGACCCAAGCCCACGAAGTTGCGGAAACACAAACCAAATCCAATGACTCATTTTCTTACCAATTTGCACTTCTCGGAGAGCTGTGTCGTAGGCTCCCCAGAAATCATTTTGCGCGTCGATAAAGCGATTAATGTCTGTAATATCTTTCATATCTATAAATACTATATACATTATATATAAGGAGAGAGTACAAAAAACACAAGAAACTATCATTAAGATGAGAGTCAAAAGGCTTTCTACGATTGTTTTAACGTATATTTTTGGCAAATGTTGGGAAAGGAGGCACAAAATTGCTAATTTTGCAATTCAAACTATACTTATATGAATCTTAAGAGAATATCCATCATACTACTCTCAGCTCTGTTAGCTTTTACTTTTATAGCAGAAGCTGCTATCATTGATCTACCCAAGAAGAGAGTTAAAGACCAAGAGTATTTCTATCACAAAGTAAAGAAGGGAGAATCACTCTATGGCATATCTAAAAACTTGGATTTGACGATTGAAGATATCGTTCGCTATAACCCTATGGCTTCAGATGGCGTAAAGAAGGGTGATTTACTTCTTTTTCCTGTTGAAGATTTTTCGGACGTTACAATTGATGACAAAACTGAGCCTATTGTAGATTCTACTGAACTTATCGAAGATACTATCATAGCCGAGGCAACAAAGGCAGCGTCGATTGCAGTTTTGCTACCGTTTGGTCTTGACAAAGAAGAACCGACTCGCATCAATCGTCTCGCGCTCGACTTCTATAAAGGTATGCTTATTGCAGCTGATTCAATGGCAGTAAACGTAAGTAATATCGAAATAGTAGCTCGAGATATCAATGATGCGACTCCGACGCAAGTTCGCGAAATGATTTCGTCAGATAGTCTTTTAGCAAATGCCACCGTGATTATAGGCCCTGAAGACGAAGCAATACTCGAAGCAATTGCTACAAGTACAAAGGACAACGGCACATACATACTAAATATGCTTTCGGTGCGCGATTCATCCTATGCAACCAACCCATACATGCTTCAGGGAAATGCACCTCAACGAATCATGTATCGTCAAGCAGTAGATGGGCTAATCTCAGAATACCCCGGCTATATCCCTGTAATACTTCGCAACACAACAGGACGAAACGAAAAAGAAAGTTTCACTTCATATCTATCGACCCGCTACCGCGAAGCCGGTGTTGAACCAATACTCCTTGAATACGAAAACAATCTGCTCACAACCCAGCTCGATCCATTGCCCGTAGATTCCGGTCAAAAATATGTATTTGTACCCTCATCGGGCTCTTTGGCAGAATTTAATCGCTATGCATTTGTAGTAAAATCGTACCGCGACAAATTATCGACAATTGCCGCCGAAGTACTTGATAATGCAGAAATAAGCGGCGAGCCTGCTGTATATTCAGTAGCCGAGATCTTCGGATATCCCGATTGGACAGCCTTCCGCGCAGACGCACTTGACACCCTTCACCGCTTAAACGCCACTATATATTCACGATTCTTCAATGGTTATTCGAGCAATAATATAAATGAAGCATTTCGTCGTTGGTATGGAACACCTATAATCGACAGTGTACCTTCTTATGGATTGCTTGGTTTCGACAGTGCAATGTATCTAATTGAGAACATTCGTATCAACAACGGCATATTCGATCCTCGATTTCCACAGACATTCTCCGGAGTCCAGACATCATTTGACTTTAGTCAAGATGGAGAAGGCTATGTCAATGGTTCAATTTACATCATTAACTATCAATCCGGTGGCCACGTATCGGCTCGAGTACAATGAAAGCAATTCGCCTAATCACCTTAGCCATCGCTATGATAATCGGCATGGCAGCAAGCGCAGAGACACACTATAAACCTCACATCAGCATCGGTGGACGAGCCGGCGCATCACTTGGACAAGTATCCTTCTCTCCATCGATTAAACAATCGTGGAACCAGGGCACAACCGGCGCCTTTACATTTCGCTATACTGAAGAAAAGATTTTCGGACTAATCGCCGAACTCGGATGGGTTCAGCGCGGATGGAAAGAGAACTATGAGCTCGACCCATTCAGCTATAATCGCACGCTCACATATATCAACTTGCCCCTTCTTACTCACATCTATTTTGGCACTCCACGCTTTAAAGGATTTGTCAATCTCGGTCCGCAAGTAGCGTATCTTATCGGAGAATCGACTAGTGCAAATTTCGACTATAAGAATGTCGGTTCAGTAGCAGGCTATCCATCAAAACGCCGCACCGAGCAACTCGACATGGATATCAAGAATAAATTCGACTACGGTATTTGTGCGTCGATAGGTTGCGAATTCTATGTACAACCTCGACACTCCATACTCCTCGAAGCCCGTTACTACTATGGTTTGGGCAATATCTTCCCGGCAGCAAAAGCCGACGTATTCGGAGCGTCTCGTCCAATGTCAATCGAAGTGTCAGTCGGCTACTTTTTCCGCTTGAGATAAGGTATGGTAAAGGCAAAACAGAAAACGATGTGGTTCTGCTCATCATGTGGAGCAGACTCGCCCAAATGGGTAGGCAAATGCCCCGAGTGCGGAGCGTGGAATACTATGGTCGAAGAAAAAATATCGACATCAGCCCCCACGGCATCATCGGCAATACCACTATCGAGCCGCAGTAGAGGAATTCCCCGTCCGGTCAACCAGATCGAAGCTGTGGATGAGCCTCGCTACCACATGCCGAGTGAAGAGCTAAACAGAGTACTTGGAGGTGGGTTGGTTCGTGGTTCTATCGTACTTATCGGAGGTGAACCCGGTATCGGCAAATCGACTCTAGTACTTCAGAATCTTCTTGCCATCCGTAGCCGTCGCATCCTATATGTATCTGGAGAAGAAAGCGTAACCCAACTCAAGCTACGCGCCGACCGCATCGGGCGTGGAAGTGATAATCTTTTTCTTGTCTGCGAAACATCACTCGAAAATATTTTCGGCCATATTGAGGACGTTCAACCGGAAATCGTTGTTGTCGACTCGATACAAACTATCGCAACCGAAACACTCGATTCATCAGCAGGCAGCGTAAGTCAAGTACGAGAATGTGCCGCTGCACTACTCAAATTTGCTAAAGAAAGTGGTGTACCTGTATTACTTATCGGCCATATTAATAAAGAAGGAACTATTGCCGGGCCAAAAGTACTAGAGCATATAGTCGATGCTGTATTGCAGTTTGAAGGCGACCGCCAGTATATGTATCGACTTCTTCGAGCAATCAAAAATCGCTTTGGCAGTACGTCTGAATTGGGTATCTATGAGATGTGCCAACGCGGTCTTAGAGAGGTGAGCAATCCATCCGAAATGCTTCTTTCGCATAACGAAGGAGAAGATCTGTCGGGAGTTGCTATCGGCGTGACACTCGACGGTATTCGTCCATTCCTAATCGAAGTGCAAGCGTTGGTAAGTTCGGCGGCATACGGAACGCCTCAACGTTCGGTAACAGGGTTTGACGGCAAACGCATGAATATGCTTTTGGCAGTACTCGAAAAAAGAGTCGGGTTCAAACTAGGAGCCAAAGACGTATTCTTGAACATAGCCGGCGGCTTACGCGTGAATGATCCGGCGCTCGACCTCGCAGTTATCGCAGCAATTCTTTCGAGCAACGTCGATATGGCAATTCCTCGAGGTTGGTGCATGGCCGGAGAAGTCGGGTTAACCGGTGAAATACGTCCTGTAACACGCATTGAGCAACGAATCACCGAAGCAGAAAAGCTCGGAATGACCGATATGCTTATTCCGGCAGGCATACTTAAAGGATTCGATACGTCGAAATTATCGATTCGCCTTCACGAAGTAGGTAAAGTATCCGATGCCTTCCGCGCTCTTTTCGGCTAAAAAATCCACTCAAACGCCCCACGCTTTAAGAAATCGACTTGCAACAAGTTGTGAATCATTGTGTCGCTTAACAAATGCAGGTGCGACATTACACATCGCGCGCAAATCATCGGGATGGGTGGTGAGTTCGACTAAAAGCGAATATGTCGACTCGAGATCAAATGGGTCGGGATTTATAATTGGTCTAATGCCATCGCGTTCTCCGATAAAACGATAATATTCATTTTCTCCGCCGGAAATAGGCACGACGCCCATAGCCATCGCCATCAAAGCGGTTGTTGCCGGGGTGTATGAATACAATTGATCACAGACAATATCAACACTTGCAAGTGTGCGCACAAAGTCGTCGAAAGGCATATTTAGCGGCATCACCAACTCCACTTTATCGGGATATTCAGCTTTCAAGCGCTTCAAAAGCGTCAAGAGTCGGTCGGCACCTTTCTCAATTTCGCGTCCTTTATGGCAAGCATACAAAATGCGTATTTTATCGCCGGTCGGATGTTGACGTTTAGCAGGTAAAGACTCAATATCGATAGGAATTCCACCATAGACAAGTGGGACCGCTGAATACTCAGCCTCAACAACCTTGTGGTACTCATATAGCGCCGAGACAACTCCATTAACCGAGTTATAAACGTCGTCGGTATAACGACAGAGATGGGGTTTAAGCCAACGATGCATTTCAGCTTTTGGCGATTGAGTCCACTGCTCTACTTGCCACTCCGAATAGCCGAGCGCCGGAGTTGGGCCTGTAAGATTTCGAACAAAGGTAGAATCTGTGCCTAGCGAAGTAAGATAGACAGCGCCATTATCGCTACGCAGACGGTCGAATAGTTTGCGCAATCGGATTGGTCGCAAATCGACAAAACCCGGAGATGAAAGTTGAACTACATCATAGCCCTTTAACCGACTAGCGAGCACCGTAGACAGACGCGCATAGAGCAACGCCCCTCCAAATATACTCTCGTGACGCGACACGTCGATATCAGACGCTGTATGCATCCATCGACATCCATCGGAAGCCAGTGTAACATCATGACCTAGAGCGGTCAGGGCACGAGCCAATGTAGCATGATAGTTGCTAGCGTCGCCGAGTAGTAATACCTTCATAACCCTAAGTCTTTACGATGTTTGACAGCATATGAAGCACCTTGAGACAACCACAATAATGCCTTAAAAAATGCAACCGGTGCACGATATGCCTCAACAGGAATACGAAGTATTGCTGCCAAAGCACCACGTTTGAGCCACATAAAAGCGCCCTTAGCTCTTATAACACCCTGTTTTGCTCCATCACGAACTGCAGTTGTAAGTGCGGGATGATGAGCAACAACGATATCGACAAAAGTTCCTTTTAAACCACGTCGCAGAGCTGATTCGATAAAAATTTCTTCCTCCCCGGCAGTAAGATAAGGCGCTCCGATCCCTGCAAATTCAGAAAAATGCAAGCCAACTCGTTCGACCGCACACCGACGTAATGCAATTTCAAACGATACAATCCAATAAAAGCGGAAAGGAATGTTTAGATCATGTCCGTCCGGCGGATATACTCTCGACTCCGGCATTTCGGCTCGCGTACAGATAACATCAAGTGATGAATCGGCTTCAAATCGATTGATAACCAGTCGAAGTCCGTCGGGACTAAATGAAATGTCATCATCGGCAATATATATATATGGCGCCGACGCAACAGAAAAGGCATTATTTCGATTGCGACTTAACCCACAATTTTCGAAAAAGTAGATTCTGATATCACAACGGGTACCAATAATGGCACGAGAGATTGACTCTAGATCAATTCTGTCAGGATTCTGGCACGAAACTATATACTCAACATCATCGACCATCGGTAGGCCGACGGTATCAATAGCTGCAAGTCGCTTGGCGGTGGTGCAAATAAGTACTTGAAGTTTCATGGTCGGATACTGAGAGCGAAATGGGATTTATCGTCCTTTAGGTAGTATAATACGGTCGCCCAGCACTTCTGCGAGCCGACGCTGGTATTCTTTATATTGAGTTATTTGCTCCAATAATGCAGCCGCTTCATCGGCATTATCAGCGGCAAGATTAACTAGACGCATAGTAAGATCTCGAATCATATCTGATACGATAGCATTGCGTAACTCATAAATTGCACGTGGCACAAGAGTTGTCAACTGGTCTTGCTCTGCAATTTTATCACCTTGTTTAGTATAGAAACGCGACAAGGCATATCGATCGACAATCAATTCACTAGCCGTAGCTCGAACTAAATCATCAGGCGAATTGACAAGATAGTTCTGTGTATAGTTCATATCATAGTCATTTATCGCCTTTGCACGGAATGCTTCAACTTGCATTTGCGCCTCACGATCGGCCCGCTCGATTTGCTCTAGTTTACCACCTTTAAGCCTAATTTCATCGCGAGCAGCTTCGAGTTTTTGAGCAACTTCAGATTCAATTCTCGCCATATTTGCAGCACGGTCGGCTTGCCAGACGCCATATCGCAGCGCCTTTACGGCTTCAAAAGTAGCAACATAGGGAGGATATGTAAAACTGATACCATCGACAGCCAATTCACTTGATATAACATCGAATACCGTAGCGGGCTGAGGATTGCCATCTTGGTCTTTGAGATCGAAGATAAACATCAAACCATATCGAACGAGGTATCGAGTAAGCATTTCCTCGTATGGACGCATACGATTGGTATCGAGGTTGAGCAAAGGGGCATCAACAACATCTTCTGCAGTAGCATCCTCCGATGATTTTTCGCTATCGATATCGCCAAGCGATTCTTGGGCATGCTGACGAGCGGCATTTTTTGCATCTTCTTCAAATTTAGCAGTAATGAAGATGTTTAGCTGGCGAATGAGGACTTCTTCAGAAATATCGAGCATACGAGAGCACTGCGAGATATACTCTTGGCGCTTGACCGGATCGTCGACGTGTGCGACTGACTGCAGAATTACATTCACGACTTTAGCACGCGCAGTCGGGTCATTTGCAGGAACATCACGCATCAACACCTCAGTCATAAAAGCGATGATATCGCGTTCGTTTTCAGCAAGATAAGATTCAACTTCACTAGCCGAGTGGTTCTGTGCAAAACTGTCGGGATCGTCGCCCGGGGGCAGCAAAAGCACTTTGATATCCATCTTTTCGGCAAGCAGCATATTGATACCTCTAAGCGAAGCCTTGATACCTGCCGGGTCAGCATCGTAGATAAGTGTTACGTTGTTTGTAAATCGACGTATTGCACGAATTTGCCCCTCTGTGAGCGATGTGCCAGAAGAAGCCACAACATTTTCAACGCCGGCTTGATGCATCGAAATTACATCGAGATAACCTTCAACCAATATACATTTATCTCGTTTGGCAATCGCAGTTTTCGCTTGGTAGAGGCCGTATAGCTCAAGATTTTTCTTGTATATAATCGACTCAGGCGAATTGACGTACTTAGAAATATTTTTATCCGAGCGCATCGTGCGTCCGCCAAAACCAACCACACGACCCGAAATACTATGAATCGGGAACATCACTCTTCCACGGAAACGATCGTAAATTTGTCGCCCCGACTCACGCTCGCTCACACCGGCAAGACCTGTATCGATAAGGTATTTCTCGTTAAATCCGGCTTCACGAGCTGCGTCCATCAATGCACTACCCTTATCAAGCGAATATCCCAAATGAAAGCGCGCAATCATTGCATCGTTAAGTCCACGATGACGGAAATAAGCCAATGCGATATCGCGTCCCGGGTCGGTGTCGAGCAGATTGTGCTTAAATTGTTTAAGCGCAAATTCATTGACTGCAAGCATAGCCTCACGGTCGCTTTCAGCCTGACGTTCTTCTGCTGATTGCTCCTTCTCAACAATTTCTATATTATACTTTCTCGCCAAATAGCGAAGAGCTTCTTGGTAGCTAAGTTGCTCCAATTCCATAATGAAATTGACTGGCGAGCCACCTTTACCACAACTGAAACATTTACAGATATTTCTTGCTTTATTGACCGAAAAGGATGGAGTGCGTTCATTATGGAACGGGCACAAGCCTTTGTAGTTAGCACCCGAACGGCGCAACTTGACAAAATCGCTTACAACTTCTACGATGTCTGCTGCATCTAAGATGCGGTTAACTGTTTCTTGGTCAATTCTTGGCATTCCCTTAAATCAGAAAAATTAAAACAAGAGCAAGAATAGCTAAAAAATTCTTCAGGAAAGATAACATAAATATTGTGTCGATATCAGACTACAAAAATAACATATCGCCACAACTTTTGCAAATTTATTTTATTTGCGGTTATCTCAGCGCAGAGGGGTAAGCGATTTGGGAGTTGAAAGAAGAAGTTACTATTACAAACGAAAAAAGCCTTCCACAAAAGTAGAAGGCTTCGTGCGCATGAAGGGACTCGAACCCCCACGTCCTGAGACATTAGATCCTAAGTCTAACGCGGCTACCAATTACGCCACATGCGCGAAAGTGGTGCAAAGTTAAGCATTTTTTCTTATTTAACCAAGAAAAAAATGGCAAAGCACACTTTTTTTTCTTATTTTATTCTTTATCTTCTTTTTTGAAGAGTTCATCGCGCTCGTCACGATGGAAGTAGTCGGCTAATAAGGCGACAAATCGAGATATTTGTTCGAGTGCCTTTTTTGTTTCGGGAGATTGCTCTTTCTTAGCAATATGCATTAATAGTGCACCATAAAGAGCGGTGAAGCAGGTCTCGATTTCGCCATAGTTTGCATTACCTGATTTTGCTCTTAGCTCAACAATAATCGGAAGAGTTGAGTAAAATTCCTTGCGATAAGCGTCGAATTTATTAGATGGGTCAGCGAGGACACGTTTATGCAAATCTGCGAGAGCTCCCAGTATGTTCTTGTTCATCTGGAGATGTCCGGACACTTTGATATCCTCACGTAGCATCATATCGATTAAAGATTCATACCATTCATAAATTTGCTCCTTATTTTCGACAAAATCAGGGAATACGATATGCTGTCGAATTTTATCGATATCGAAATTAAACGCACGTATAGTATCCTCTACCTGCCACATATATAGCAAGTATTCGGCAATATTAGTTTTGCGTAGCTGAGATGCAACAATCATTTTCTTAAATTGTTATTATTTAAATAATTGAAGAATTAAATGCCGACATGAGTGCTTCGCAGCACGGTCGTCGGCATAATATCAATCAATTCTCAGAAAAAAAAGTAATACTGTACTTATGTGCATCTAATATGACGTACAAAAGTTGAAAAAATTACATTTCCTGAGACTTTTAACTATTCTTTACCAAAAATCGCATCGTAACGGTGCAACATATTGAGGAAAGTGAGGTCGTCGCGCAATTCGCCTACATTCACGCGTCCGTCTTTCGCTTCTGTCCAATTGTGATAATTTGCGTATCCGAGTTTGAGAGCTTCTTCTGCAAGTTTCATAGCTCTCGACATATCGCCGGCCTGAGCGAAGAAACAAGCTCCATAGTAATGGATAAGTCCATCGTAGTCGGTGGTGGTGTTAAGAATATTTTCCATCCAACGAACACCTAGCTCGGTCTGTCCAAGGAATAAATGGGCAAAACCTTTGAGCGAGCGAGGATTATCGATGTAGTAGTGATCCATTTCAGTAACTTTCTCGTAAAGCTGAGCGGCTGCAGCCGACTTATTAAGATATGTCTCTAGTACATATGCTCGGAGCATCGGATATAGCGCATTTTCGGCATCGTTAAGCATGGCTTCTCCAAGGAGGTTCGAAGCTTCTTCATAGTTACCTACGCCAACATATCCCATAGCCATTTCAACCAAGCCATCATTTGACTGACGGTCGACCGCAAGGGCTTGCGCACCGGCTTTGATAGCTTCATCGTAGCGACCGAGAGCACGGAGCGCTTGAGAACGTGTAACATAGTACGAGGCATTATCTTTAATCATCGATAATGCACGGTCGGCATTATCGAGGGCTTCGGTATAGTTTCCTAACGCAAGATTACACTCAGCAATCGATGCATAAATGCCGTAATAGTTGTAAATCTTTTCGTCGAGAATTGTTTTATAATCCTGAATTGCTGCAAGATAGTGATAGTGACTCTGTGCAATAACCGCACGTATGTAGCGGAACATACCAACTTGTGGAGCTTGTGATATTGCGTTGGTCAATCCTGCCATGGTAGCAGGGTAATTAGTATTACCATATTCAAGCAACTCAGTCATCGCTTTATTGTGCTTATTGTCAACGCTCAGGGCAAGGATGAGGTCGTCGACGGCCCCATTATGGTCGCCCATGAGTTTACGAACTGAAGCACGACGAACGTATGTCTCGGCATTATTAGGGTCGAGATTAACCGCACGAACAAGCATTTCATTAGCGGTGCCGAGGTTATTTTCCTTCACAGCGACACGAGCCTGACCGATATATGCTTCGGGAGCACGAGCATTAAGACGTTCGAGCTTCATATAGTCGTATTTGGCTTCGGTGTACTTACCAAGAGTAAATTCAGTATTAGCCTTCTGATAAATAACCGAATACGAGTCAGGAGCCATCTGCGCCGCGATAACCAAGTCGGCAAGTGCCTCTTGCGGGCGATGAGTCTGATTATATATCCCTGCACGAAGGGTATATGCACGAAGGCGCACATCGTCTTCGGATGTAGGAGCATATTGGATTGCTTTATTAACATCGTCTAAAGCTCGAATATACTCGCTATGGCGATAGTATTCGTCTGCACGCGAGAGAAGTACATTGTAATCGCGAGGATTCGCCTGTAGCTCTTCCTCATAAACAGCCAAGACAGCCTGTGTAACTGGATTTTGAATCCCCGACTGTGCGTTGGCATTTGTAATTGCTGCTACCATCAAAAGCGCAGCAGAAGCTAAGTTACGTATATTCATTGATTAAGTTATTCTGTAAAGGAATCAATTGTGCGTCGGATTGCTACCAAACGAGTCAAGAGAGGCTTTAGGAGCGAAAGGTGAAGCATATTAGCACCATCGCTCTTAGCACACTCTGGGTGAGGATGCGTCTCCATAAATAAGCCGTCGGCACCGGTAACAACAGCAGCACGAGCAATGGTCTCGATAAGTTCGGGACACCCTCCAGTAACGCCTCCGGCAGTGTTGGGCTGCTGGAGAGAGTGAGTACAGTCGACAATAACCGGACATTGGCAGGCTTGCTGCATACGAGGAACTCCACGGAAGTCGACAATCAAGTCGCCGTAGCCAAATGTAGTGCCACGCTCGGTAACAGCAACAGCATCATTACCACTCGCACGTACTTTTTCAGCAGCGAAGCGCATTGATTCGGGAGCTAAGAACTGCCCTTTCTTGATATTGACCATTTTTCCGGTTCGAGCAGCAGCGGTGAGTAGGTCGGTTTGACGACAAAGGAATGCCGGAATTTGTAGGATATCGACATAGTCTGCCGCCATTTCAGCTTCTTCGGGAAGGTGAATGTCGGTAACAACAGGAACCCCAAGCTCATTACCTACAGCTTTTAGGATTTCAAGAGCCTTTATGTCTCCGATACCGCTGAACGAGTCTAGCCGGCTACGGTTCGCTTTGCGATAGCTGCCTTTGAACGCAAAAGGTATTCCTAGCTGGTCGCAAACATCTTTGATATGACGACCAATCTCGAAGGCCATTTCTTCACCTTCGATAACGCAAGGACCGGCGAAAAGGAAGAAGCCGGGTTTCGAACGCAGATATTCGAGAGTTTTATTCATACTACTTGGAAAAAGCTTGATTTATGACATGAATAGTATCAGTGCCTACAAGGGCAGCCGTCTCGGTGCGGAGACGATTGTCGCCCATAGTAACGGCAGTAAATCCGGCTTCGAAACATGCCTTAATTTCGGCTGGCGAAAAGTCGCCTTCCGGACCGATAAGTATGCAAACATCGCTGCCGGGTTGATATGCTTTAGCGAGAAGTTGACGCGGGGTATCGGCATCGCAATAACCGACGAATTTACCTCCATTGACCGCCGTCATCTCTTTAAGGAATTGTGTTAAGGGCGTTGTTTCATCGATTTGTGGAAGTACGGCTTTAAGCGATTGCTTCATAGCCGATACAGCAATCTTCTCAATGCGTTCGCGCTTTAATTCCTTACGTTCCGAACGCTCACATCTAAGCGGCACAAAGCGGTCGATGCCGATTTCAACGAGTTTCTCAATGAGCCACTCCATACGATCGGCGTGTTTGGTAGGAGCAACAGCAACGGTAATCGTCGGCTCCCAAACTTTGGGCAATTCGATGGTCTCGATGATTTCGACTGCAGCACCTTTATGATGTGCATTAATGAGTCGACACCGGTAAAGCGAACCTGCGCCATCGACAACTTCGACCTCATCGCCCTCGCGACGACGTAGCACACGCACACAGTGGCCGCTCTCACCCTCGGGGAGAATGCCGGTCTGTGCTATATCGGGAGCGTAGAAGCGTATCATTATGGGAATTAGTTTTTGAGTTCTTTTGCGTGTTCTTTTTCAAGTTCTTCGATGTCGCCTTTCTTTTCTTTGAAGATAAACATGAACAGGACGGCAATCACGAGAGCATAACCGGCGAATATAAACCACGATTCGCGCCAACCGGCAAGCTGCTGAACGGCGTCGAGACCGGGGGCATAGACAAGTTTGTTTACGACGCAAGTTCCGGCAATAAATGTGCCGAGCGATGCACCGATACCATTAGTCATAAGCATAAACAAGCCTTGAGCAGACGAACGTTGAGCAGGGTCGGTTTTGAGGTCGACGTAAAGTCCGCCCGAAACGTTGAAGAAGTCGAAAGCAACACCGTAGAAGATACAAGAGAGTATAAGGTAGATGACGCCTGATGCACTAGTGTCGCCAATGCCGAAGAGTCCAAAACGAATCACCCAACCAAACATCGCAATAAGCATAACGCCTTTGATACCTAGGCGTTTGAGGAAGAATGGAATAGCGAGAATACAAAGAGCTTCGGCACACTGCGAAATCGAGATGAGGAAAGTAGCGTTTTCAGCCCACCAGCTATCCATAAATCCGGGAACTTCAGTGAAATGATAGATAAATGAAGAGCCATAGCTGTTGGTAATCTGCAGCGACACCCCCAAGAACATACTGAATATAAAGAAGATAGCCATATCCCGCTTACGGAAGAGTTTGAATGCTTTCAAACCGAGAGCTTCAGTAAGAGTGCGCTTGCTGCCCTTGTTGGTGGGGCAATTGGGAAGTGTGAGACTATATAAAGCGAGGATGATGCTGAGTGCACCGGATGTAAAGAACTGAGTGTAGCTATGTTGGATAGCTACACCATCGATAACTACGAAGTTGACCAGCAATTCAGCGCAAATAAAGCCTACAGTACCTAGTGTGCGAATCACGGGAAAATCATCGACGGTATTAAGTCCGTGTTTTTCAAGACCGCTAAATGCCACCGAGTTACTAAGACTGATGGTTGGCATATAAAAAGCAACCGAAAGGGTGTAATAAGTGAAAATCGTATTAAAATGGAGAATTCCTCCATTAGCCAAATCGGCAGCCGCAGTCATACCGGTAGCAATCATAAGCGACCCGGCGAGGAAGTGGCAAAGACTGAGAGTAATTTGAGCCGGAAGCCATCGGTCGGCAACGATACCGACAATAGCAGGCATAAAAATCGACACGAGACCTTGTACGGTATAGAACCAGAATACATAATCGCCAAGGCCGTGAGTACCCAAGAACATACCCATCGAAATGAGGTATGCGCCCCATACGGCATACTCGAGGAAGTTCATCGTAGCCAGGCGTGCTTTGATATTAAAGTTTTTCATATTTCAGAACAAATGCTGTGTTTTAGAGTTTTATTCGTTATTTTCAGTGAATCCTTTTTTGCGGTTTAGAATGTCGCTAATACGAGCAGCTTCCTCATAGTCTTCATTATCGATTAGCTCGGCGAGTGTCTGCTCAAGCTGCTCAATAGAGTAGTTTTCGGGCTTTGGCTCTGCGTGGTAGTCGTCGCGATCTGAATATGTATCATCAGCGTCGACATCATCGGCAAGATCGTCAGTAGAATCAGGCTTTACGAAGGAGCCCTCTTCTTCATCGAGGACGAATCCGGTGGCTTCGAGAATCTCGCGAGTAGTATAAATCGGTGTGTGCGTACGAAGTGCAAGCGCAATAGCATCGGAAGTACGCGAGTCGATTACGATAGTGCGGTCTCCGTCGGAGAATGTGAGTTCAGATGAGAAAATGCCGTCGTTATATCGATTGATAAACACATCTTGCAGCTTTACGCCGAATCCGTGAGCAAAACTCACAAAGAGGTCGTGAGTGATTGGACGCGGAGGTTTGATGCCGTCGAGCGCCAATGCTATCGACTGAGCTTCGGCAGCACCTATAACTATGGGTATTCGACGCAAACCATTAGTTTCAGCCATAATTACGGCATAGACTTCCGATTGCATTTGGCTCGCGGTAAGACCAAGAACGTGTAGGCTGATTCGATTGTTCATCGTTTTTTATTGATTGAGAGATGTATTGAGGTCGATGGAACGGCCTGTGATAATGCCCGAGCCATAGCATATGCGGTGGTTGGCATCGTATATGGCAGCAAACTGGCCTGGTGCGATGCCTTGTACTTTGACGTCTGACTCGAGTACGTACTCACCTTCAGCATCGGTGAGTCGACGAATACGACCGGGCAAGAAGTCCGGGCTGTGGCGATTTTTGAAGGTTACTGCAACACCCTCGTTAGTGTCGGCTGCAGCGCCCCAAGGATCGGCGGTAATAAAGTGCATTTCTCCTAAGTGGAGCACACGACCATATTGTTTTTCGGTATCGTAGCCGCGAGAAACGTAGAGTACGTTATCGTGTACGTTTTTACGCACCACAAACCAAGGACCGCCACTTAGGCCCAAGCCTTTACGCTGGCCGATGGTATGAAACCAGTAGCCTCGGTGTTCGCCCAATTTGCGACCGGTCTCTATTTCAACAATTGCGCCGGGCTTTTCGCCAAGATGACGGCGGATAAAATCATTATAATTAATTTTTCCGAGGAAGCATATCCCTTGCGAGTCGCGACGATAAGCATTTGGGAGCTTTGCTTCGATGGCAATCCGACGGACATCGGCTTTAGGTATATCTCCTAAGGGAAATATGATATGGCTCAACTGCTTACCCGAGATGCGAGCAAGGAAGTCGGTCTGATCTTTAACAGGGTCGACAGCTGTAGCAAGCCATTTACGACCTTCTTCATCAAAGAGAGTCGAGGCATAGTGCCCCGTTGCAGTCTGTAGGTATTCGTGGCCCCAACGTTCCTCGAAATATCCGAATTTGATAATCGAGTTGCACATAATATCGGGGTTGGGTGTTAATCCGGCTTTGACGGTGCGGAGGGCATAGTCCATCACGTTGTCCCAATACTCCTGATGAAGAGAGACTACATCGAACGGCAAACCATAGTTTCGAGCAATGAGCTGACACATTTCAATATCTTCGTCAGCCGAGCAGTCGCCCTCACCGTTATCGAGACCAATACGGATATAGAAGAGGTGCATAGGCACGCCCATTTCAGCAAGTCGATGTACCGTAACGGCACTATCGACACCCCCGGAGATAAGTACGGCAGTAGTTTCGGCTTTAGTGCTCATTTGTTCTCTTTTGTGCTTGGTTTGCAACTCGGAATGCGCCGAGAAGATAGTCGATTGAGAGATCAGAAGCAAGTACAGTATGCTTCGAGTTCAAAAATATGAACTTAGGTGTTGTGCGAATGTCGAAATAATCATACGCTTCGGGCATCGCCACAGTTAGCCATTCGGCAGGGGCACCATCTTTGAGTCGGGTCCAAGCGTCGCTATCGGCATCACCCGGGTAAATCGACACAACGTTGAGTTCGCCTTTTGCGATAAGTTCTTTCGTGTTAGGGTCTGTGCTCAGACGTACTTTTGCCAAGCTGCAATCGACACAATCAGGATCGGTGAAGAAGAGAAGAATCGAACCAGCAGTCAATTCGCCAAGCGAGCCGTTCGAGCCATCAACTTTGACATATTTAATATCCGGAACAATAGCACCAACGCTACTGCTTTCTATGATTTTAACATGGCTTTCAAAACGAGCACGATCTGCTTTTGGCACCTTTTTACAGTTTGCGGCGGCGCGTGCAAAGGGAAGGTATAGTTCGGTAGAGCTATACTGTGCTGTATCGCAATAAAGCCAATTTTCAGCCATCTGAGCAAGCGAAAGGGTTACAGGGCCATTCTTTTTGAAGCGAGTCAATAGTCGATCGACAGAGGAATATACTGTATCGGCTGTTGCATGAGGAATGATAGCAATCCAATCACCGAAAGCTTCATTGAATTTCGCGGGGCTACGCTGGGCTAAATCAAAGTTACAACGATCCCAAAAACGACTTACGATAAAATTGCAACGACTATCGAGGTGCTGCATACTATCGGGAGGGGAGGGATAAATAAACAAATCGCCCGAAGCGGCCGATGCGACTCCAAAGCCCGACAAGATCAAGCTTACAAATGCAAGTATATATACTGTTAATTTCTTCATAAGATAAATTGCCTTTAACGCACAAAGTTAGAAAAAAACTCGTACTCTTCAAAATAATTATTCATTATGTAGGCGTTTGTAGAGTTTATCTTCATAAAATCTGAATGATGATTGACAGAATTCAACAAAAATGGGTAACTTTGCGAATATTTTCAGAAAAATTGCACCAAAATCTTTGCCACAATACGATGAAGCACACACTCTATATATGTCTCACTGTCTTGCTTTGTGTTAATTTCAGATGTCTTGCAGCGGATTTGCCGGATATCACCGGAAGAATCGCGCAATTATTGACCGAAGTTGATACGACTCTCGATCAGAGCGAAAAGCTATGCCAAGCTAAAGAAGCTAGCATAGAAAGAGTACGCACAAAATTGAACGGAAGTAGCGTACCCGAGCAACGCTACTTCCTTGCACAAGAGTTGTACCAAGAATATAGCACATACGACTCCGACTCGGCTATGCACTACGCAAATATCTGCATGAATATAGCCAAGAGCCTAAATCGCGAGGATTGGCAATTTGAGGTTTTACTAAATAAAAGCTACCTCTACTCGGCAACCGGTCTGCTTGACGTTGCCACAGCATGCCTTGACAGCATAAATCCATTGACACTGAAGCCCAACCATCTCATCCAATACTGCGATCGTAAATTATTTATTTCCACCCGAATGTCGCAGTATCTCGGAGGTCGAGGCGAAACGCTCCCCTACTCACCCGATGTCGAAGACCTCCTTCAGGAAGCGTGCAAACATATCACCCCAGAAGATTCGGAATATGCGTGGTTTATCGGATGGTCTCACTGCATCGATAAAGAAACTGCCGAAAAAGCGATTCCTTCAGTAAAAGCTATTGTAGACGGGACTAAAGAGAATACCCGTCCTGCAGCAATGAATGCGTGGGTACTTTCGCGCCTTTATGAGTATGCCGGCGAACCCGAACTGCGACTTGAATACTTGCTTAAATCGGCAATTATCGACATCAAAATGTGCAACAAAGAGATCGCTTCGCTCGAAGAAGCTGCCGGGATTCTCTTTCAAAAAGGCGACCTTGAGCATGCTTATCGCTACTTCGAATATAGCATCCGCTGCGCTACCGAGTACAAAAGTCGCGTACGCCTTGCTCGCCTTGGGTACGAACAGGAGCAAGTACTAGCTGCGATGAACACACGAAGCGAACTTGAGGCTCGTCAAATACGATTTACCAACATTGTATTGATTGCTGTTCTAACATTCGTTGCATTAGGACTATTCTCACTTTGGCGCCAACGACGCCAACTCACTCAGTCGCGCGAGGCGCTTGCAAATGCTAATAAGCAGCTTTCAGACCAAGTTGACGAACTACAGAAAATGCGAGAAGAACTTGCCCGGGCAAACGAAGATTTGTCGAATGCGTGTAAGGAATCGCGCGAAAATGCTCGCGAGCTTGCACTTATCAACGAGCAACGCGAACAATACATTGCGAGTGTTTTCGGTCTTTGCTCGACTTATATCAGCAAACTCGACGACTTCCGCAAGAACATTTACCATATGATTGTTGCACACCGCTTCGAAGATGTGAGTAAACTAACCAAGTCGCCCGAGCTTCCGCAGAGCGAGGTAAAAGAATTGTATGCCAACTTCGACAGTATTTTCTTGAAAATCTACCCAAACTTCGTTGACGACTTCAACTCGTTGCTCCGTCCTGAAGAACGCATCAGCCTCCGAAGCGGCGAACGACTCAATACAGAACTGCGCATATACGCACTCGTTCGACTTGGATTAAATGACAGTGTCAAAATAGCACAATTCTTGCACTGTTCCGTACAGACTGTCTACAACACACGTCTTCGCACTCGCAACAAAGCCATTATCCCTAAAGAGGAGTTTGCAAAGACTGTCGAGCGCCTTGGAAGACTTCAATTTTAAGGTTTCTTTACCTTAATAGGCGTCTTACCACACCTTACCAAAACGTCTACCACATTTACATACAATAAACACGTTTTTAGCAAATTAGCTAAAAACGTGTTTTACCATATACACTTACCACCCACTCACGCGCGTTTACCTTTTTAATAATTTTGCAACGGTAAAACAAAATTAACCATATCTTAATTCGATCTATGGAAAATCTAAAACTTCGAGTGAAAACCCTTGTGGTACTTCTCGCGTTAGTCGTCACTTCAAGTGCGAGCGCGTGGGCAGACCTCACAGCAAAGGGCACAGTAACCGATAAGACCGGCGAGCCCCTCATCGGTGTATCGGTAGTAGAAACCGGCAAACAGAATGGTGTGACCACAAACTTCGATGGTCAATTTGAAATTCGCGTAGCCGACGGTTCTAAAATCACATTTACTTATATTGGCTATGAGAGTCAGACTCTCGCTGCTGCATCCAATATGAGCGTAGTACTTGCAGAAAGTAGCACAATGCTTGACGAAGTAGTAGCCGTTGGTTACGGTGTACAGAAGAAGAGCGTTGTTACCGCTTCAATCGCAAAGATTGGAGCAAACGAACTCGGCGAAACCGCTCCCGTGCGTATGGATAACGCACTTAAAGGTCTCGCATCAGGTGTTACCGTTACCTCATCATCAGGTCAGCCCGGTGCTGCATCACAGATTCGCATCCGTGGTATCGGTACTATCAACAATTCAGACCCTCTTTACATTGTAGACGGTATGCCTATCGAAGGTGGCCTTGACTACCTCAACCCCAATGACATCGAGTCGATTGAAGTCCTCAAGGACGCTGCATCAGGTGCAGTTTATGGTGCTCGTGCTGCCAATGGTGTTGTACTCGTTACCACCAAGACCGGTAAAGAAGGACCTGCAAAAATCACATACGACTTCAGCTACGGCTGGCAGAGCGTTGCTAAAAAGCGCGACGTTCTCAACGCAACTGAGTATGCTATGATGATGAATGAAGGTCTTCTCAACAGCGGTCAGGCTCCCAAATACGACAACCCTGCAGCTTACGGTGAAGGTACTGACTGGCAGAGCGAAGTATTCAATGACAACGCTCCCGTCATGAACCATCAGGTATCAATCAGCGGTGGCTCGGAAAAAGTTGATTATTTGATGTCGCTCGGCTACTATACCCAAGATGGTATCGTAGGCGGCAACTTCGACCGTTCGAACTACGAACGTTTGACCTTGCGCTCAAATGTAGGCGTTACCGCATTTGATGCAAGCAAACAACGTACATGGCTCAACAAACTCAAAATCAACACTAACATCGCTTATACCCGCATCAAGAGCAAAGGTATCGAGACCAACTCAACATGGGGTTCTCCCCTCGGCTCAGCCCTCTCGATGTCGCCTATCCTCACTCCCTTCCTCGAAAAAGGCAGTGCAGATGAAGCTTATCAGCTCAACTACCTTAGCGGTCAGGCCGACTACGTGCCTATGTACTCAGAAGACGGCCGCCTCGTAATGGTGCCCACCGCTTTTGGTAACTATCAGGAAATGAACAACCCGATCGCTAACCTTATGCTCCCCGGCCAGAAGAACTGGAGCCATAAATTCGTAGCGAACTTCATCGGCGAACTTCAGCTTTGGGATAACCTCCGCTACCGCGCAAGCTACGGCGTCGACCTCGCATTCTGGGGCTACGATGGCTACACTCCCAAATACTACCTCCGCAACGGCCAGAGCCAAGCATTCTCAAGCGCATACTCAGGCAGCAGCCGTGGTACAGTATGGCAGCTCGAAAATGTGTTGATGTACGACAAGACTATCGATCTCCACTCATTCGACATCGTTCTCGGTCAGTCGGCTAAACAAAGTTCAGGTGCTTACCTCTCAGGTAGCCGCAACAACATCATCGACTACAGCCGTCCTTGGCTCGACGCTTCTACCGGTCTTGCAGCCGATGGCGACCAGAGTGCATCAGGTGCTCCCAACGCTAAGACAAAACTTGCATCTTACTTTGCTCGTGCAAGCTACAACTTCGACGAACGCTACATGATTCAAGCCACTGTACGTCGCGACGGTTCAAGCCGCTTCGGTGCCAACAACCACTGGGCTACATTCCCCTCTGTATCGGCTGGTTGGAATATCATGAACGAATCATTTATGGAATCAAGCCGCACATGGCTCAACAACTTGAAGATTCGTGCAAGCTGGGGTAAGAACGGTAACGAAAACATCGGTAACTTCCAGTACATCGCACTCGCAGCTAGCGGTAACAACTATATCTTCGGTCAGACCGGCCAGGTAACCAACGGTACCAAACCCACCCAGCTCGCTAACCCCGACCTCAAGTGGGAAGAATCAACTCAGACCGACGTAGGTATCGACCTCGGCTTCCTCCAGAACCGCTTCACATTCAGCGCCGACTGGTACGTTAAAGATACCGATGGTATGCTTATGACAATGTCACTTCCTCAGTATGTAGGTGAAGCAATCCCCGTTGGTAACGTTGGTAAGATGCGCAACTCAGGTATCGAAATGGACTTCGCTTATCGTCAGAATATCGGCGACCTTAGCCTCCGCATCGGTGCAAACGCTTCTTATCTCAAGAATGAACTTATCGAATACGGTAACGAACAAGGTTGGGCTAACTACGACTCATTCCAGGGCACAGGTACAATCACCCGCGCTGAAAACGGACAGCCTTTCCCCTTCTTCTACGGCTACAAGACTAACGGTATCATCCAAAACCAAGCTCAGGCAAACGAATATAACAGCCTCTATGGTACAAGCCTCGTCCCCGGCGACGTTCGTTTCACTGATATTAACGGCGACGGTGCAATCACCGAAGACGACCGCACAAAAATCGGTAAAGGTATGCCCGACTGGACCTATGGCTTAACTCTTAACGCAGCATGGCGCGGCTTCGACTTCTTCATCTTCTTCCAGGGTGTTGCAGGTAACGATATCTTCGACGCAACTCGCCGTACCGATGCACTTGCTTCTAACCTTCCTTCATGGATGCTTAACCGCTGGACCGGCGAAGGTACATCGAACACACTTCCTCGCTACGTACAGGCAGACGCATACAACTGGCAGTCATCTGACCTCCTCGTTTACGATGGCAGCTACTTCCGCCTCAAAAACATCCAGCTCGGCTACACTCTCCCCGAAAAGCTCACACGCAAAGCATTCATCTCTAAGCTCCGCGTTTATGTAGCAGCAGAAAACCTCAAAACTTGGACCAAATACCACGGCTACGATCCCGAAATCTCTTCAGGTGGCACTTCACTTGGTGTAGACTACGGTGTTTATCCCCAGGCTCGCGTTTGGACCATCGGTTGCAACGTTGCATTCTAACCTTTAATCCACGAAACGAACATGAAATCTATATATAAAATTCTCGGCATCGCGGCACTTGCCTTCGCCGGAACATCTTGCGGCGACGACTTCCTTGAGGTCACCTCGCCCACACAGACTTCGTCTGATGAATACTTCAAGACTGCCGAACACGTTGAAGAAGCAGTAATTGCGGCATACGACCCCTTGCAGTGGACCGACTGGGGCATCAACGAATACGCACCCTATCAGCTTATGGGCGACATCATGGGCGACGACTTCTGGGTAGGTGGCTCTGACGCCAACGACAACCAGAACTGGCACTTGATGGCAAACTATGCAGCTACTCCTCTTAAAGTAATCACCAGCATCTGGGTAGAAGGTTTCTCTGGCATCAAACGTTGTAACGACGTACTCGAATACATCAACAATGGTATCAACGACGCTACTCAGGACCAAATCAATACTTGGACCGCACAGGTGAAAGTACTCCGTGCATTCTACACCAACTGGTTGTGGAAATTCTACGGCAACATCCCCTACTTCGAACAAAACCTCACCTTCCCCTACATCACCGAGCAGATGACTGCCGATCAGGTGTACGAAAAGATGATTGGCGATATCGAATCAGCTATCGCTCTCAATGTTCTTCCTTGGAAAGAATCAGCCGATCGCTACGGTCGCGTTACTACCGCTATGGCTTACATGCTCTACACCGAAGTGGTAATGTATCAGAAAGATATCGCTCGCTACGCTACCGCTCTCAACTACATGAAAGAAATCATCAATTCAGCTGACTATGACTTGATGGAAGATTATGGTGAAATCTTCAAGGAATCAGGCGAATGGTGTATCGAATCAATCTGGGAAATCAACTACATCAGCGAAAACGCTACTCGCGACTGGGGTGCTCCCCTCAACGCTGGCGGTACAGTTCTTCCCACCCTCATTAGCCCGAACAACTGGCCCTCTGGTGCCGACGGCCACAATGGTGGTTGGGGTTTCTGCCCTCTCCGTCTTGAAACTTACGAACGCTACAGCGCAGACGACGCTCGCCGCGACGCTACTTGCTGGAACGTTGCAGCTACCGGTATTGACTACAACCACCGCTATCAAGACTTCGGCTTCTTCCTCGAAAAATATGCAGCTCAAGCCGACGGTAACGCCGGACAGAAAGCTTCTGGCGAACTTAACTACAATAACAACTGGCGTGTTTACCGCTACTCAGAAGCACTTCTCAATGCAGCCGAACTTCTCGTAGCTACCGGTGGCAGCTCAGCCGACGCAAAAACATACCTCAACCTCGTCCGCAGCCGTGCAGGCCTCCAGACCCAACTCGAACCCACTGTCGATAATATTATCGAAGAACGTCATCTCGAATTCGTTGGCGAAGGCAAACGTTACTGGGACCTTATCCGTACCGACAAAGCTGCTTCAGTTCTTGTTCCGGACGAATACGGCTATCGTACCAACGCTTGGACTCCCAACAAGAAGCACTTGCCTATCCCCCAGAGCGAAATCGACAAGGCTCAGAACACCCTTACTCAAAATCCTTACTAATCCGAAGCTATGAAACTATATATTAAATCATTAGCCATCGCAGCAATGGCACTTGGCTGTGCAGCAGTCCTCCCGGCATGTACCGAGGACGACGTGTACGAAGTAAATGCCACTGCCGTACCTAACGCTGCCGACTATGCCGATAAAGTAACTATCGACGTTGATCAGACCACCAATATTGCCACTCTCACCTTCAACGCACCCGGTGTATATCCTATCTGGATCGTTGACGGTAAGACATACAGCACAAAACATCAGCTCAGCAAGTTCTACCGCAAAGCAGGTGTTTACAGTGTTGACCTCAAGGTAGGTAATGCCAACGGTGTAAGTACCGAATCAGTTCCCTTGTCGTTCACAATCGACAAAACTCAGATGAACGGCTTCGGCGGTTTCGTCTACGAGAGCGAATACAACCTCTGGAATGGTGCAACCAAAAATGATCCCTCATTCTGGTATGCACCCGGTTGGTCGCAGATTGCCGATCCCGCTTACACCTTCGACGGCACAACTTACACAGTGCTTCTCCCCGAAGCAACTACCGACCAGTGGATGGCTCAGATGCACATTGGCACCGACATCTGCCTCAATATGGGCGAACTATATGACGGTTCATTTATCTTCACCTCTACAATGGACTTGAAGAATGTAACCCTCAAAATCCACCCCGACGGCGACGATGACGACAGCCACAGCTTCTTCTGCAACAGCAAAATCAACCTCACTGCAGGCGAACCTCAGACATTCTGGTTCAGCGGTCTCGAAGCTGTTGTTCCTATGAACAACCTCGTATTCACCCTCGACTTTGGTGGCAACCCCGCCGGCGTTGAAGTGTCAATCGAGAACTTCGTAATCAAGAGCCACGCCAACGATGATGGCACCGTACTTCCCGAACTTCCTAGCGAACCCGAACCCTCTTGGGTTGACGTAGCAAGTGCCGACAACCTTTGGTCAGGTGCTAACTACACCAATGCATTCTACTATGCACCCGGTTGGTCACAGATTGCCGACCCTGTACTCGACTTCTCAGGCAAAGACTTCACCGTAAACCTTCCCTCAGCAACATTCGAACAGTGGCAGGCTCAGGTGATGTTCCACACCGACCTTTCAGCTCCCGACACAGCCACTCTCTACGACTTCTGCATCACTCTCGAAAGTAATACAGATATCGCAGCAGCGATGGTTAAGCTCACACAGTCGGACGAATACGATGCTGACGGCAATAAGATTGCACATGATGGCAACTTCTTCTTCGCTGAAAACGTTGCTCTCACCGCAGGATCTCCCAAGAAATTCTGGTTGAGCAAAATTTCGGCACCCGAAGCAATGCACGCAATCAGCCTCGTACTCGACTTCGGTGGCAACCCTGACAATACCGAAGTTAAGGTTTCCAACATCATATTCCAAAATCATCACGATTAATGGTATCTAATACGCATGGCTCGAGCAAAGCTTGGTCGGGCCATGCGTTTATTTTGTTATTATGAAGATCAAATCATTATTACTCAGCCTTTGTCTCATTGCTACCGCGGCATTTAGCGCTTGTGGAGGCGATGACGAGCCCACTCCTACTATTGACCTTTCTGTCAATCCCGAATCTGTAACCTTTACTGCTGTCGGCGGCTCTGCTACAGTCGAAGTAACCGGCCCGGAATGGGGCGTAAAACAAACCACCGCATCATGGTTGACAGCAAAAAGAGCCTCCAGCACCCTTACAATCACCGCTGAAGAGAACTCTTCTATTAAAGAGCGCACTGCGTTAGTTGAAATCTTTGCAGGTTCAGCAAAGAAAACTATCGAAGTAAAACAAGATGGTAAAGAGCCCGAACCCGTCGACTCGACTATCCGCGTTCCCGAAGGTTACGCATTGGTTTGGAACGACGAATTCGATGTTGATGGTAGCCTCAATAGCAAAGACTGGAGACACGAATCACAAGGTCCGGGTTGGGTAAATAATGAATTACAGACTTACGTCAAAGAACAATTTAACCGCACTAAAGTAACCGAAGTCGTTGATGGTAGACTCAAAATCACTTGCTTCAAAATGGGCAATTCGGTATACTCAGGCCGCGTATATGCACACGAATCGACCGGTTGGCAGTACGGCATCTTCGAAGCACGCCTCAAATTACCTACCGGCAAAGGCACATGGCCCGCATTCTGGATGATGCCCGTCAATAACGACTTCTCAAAGAACCCATGGCCACGTTGCGGTGAAATCGACATTATGGAAGAAGTAGGTGCTAACGCTAACTACACCTCATCTAGCATTCACTGCGAATCATACAACCACGTAATCGGCACACAAAAGACAGCCGAACGCTACACCGCCGGAGCAGAAGACGAATTCCACGTTTATCGCCTCGAGTGGACACCCGAATATATTAAGACATACGTCGACGACAAAGTTTTGCTTACCTTCTACAATGACGGCAAAGGTAAAGTTGAAACATGGCCTTTCGACAAACCATTCTACCTTATCCTCAACCTTGCTTGGGGTGGCGACTGGGGTGGTTATAAAGGCATCGACGAAAGCGCACTTCCCGCTACTTACGAAATCGACTACGTACGAGTTTTCCAAAAACTGTAATATATACACCTCTCTCCTTCATAAACCTTTAATCCAAGACAATGAAAAAGCTTATATACAGCGCATTGACAGCACTCGCAGTAGGTTGCGGCATATCGAACGATAATGTCGCACCTGCAGATGCATTCATGCGCATCGAAGGCAAAGACCTCATAGCGCCTGATGGCTCGAAGTTCTTTATCCGAGGCACAAATCTTGGCAACTGGCTAAATCCCGAAGGATATATGTTTGGCTTCGCCAATACTAATTCGCCTCACTTTATCGAGCGTATGCTCTGCGAATTAGTCGGGCCGGACGAAGCAGCCGAATTTTGGGCTAAATTCAAAGACAACTATATAACTCGCGCCGATATCGATTTTATCGCATCGACAGGAGCTAATACAATCCGTCTCCCCTTCAATTATAAGCTTTTCACCGACGAAGATTATATGGGTAGCACATCCGATACCGGCGAAGGCTTTGCCCGTATCGATAGCCTCGTTGATTGGTGCCGCGAAGCCGGTATGTATCTCATACTTGATATGCACGATGCTCCCGGCGGCCAAACCGGCGACAATATCGACGACAGCCACGGCTATCCTTGGCTTCTCGAGAGCGAGACATCGCAACAGCTTTTCTGCAATATATGGAAGCGTATTGCAGCTCGCTACGTTAACGAGCCTCAAATACTTGGCTATGAACTAACCAACGAGCCTATCGCCCCATATTTCGACGAAGTACCGGAGTTAAATGCAGCTCTCGAGCCGCTATACCGTCGCGCAGTCGATAGCATCCGAACCATCGATAGCAACCATATCATCCTTTTAGGCGGTTCTCAGTGGAATTCCAATTTCGAGCCGTTCTCTGATTGGACTTTCGACGACAAAATTATGTACACCTGCCACCGTTATGGCGGTGAAGCAACTGCCGAAGCTATCAGCTCGTTTATCGCATTCCGCGACACCACCAACTTGCCCATGTATATGGGCGAAATCGGCCATAACACCGACGAATGGCAGCGAGAATTCTGCGATGTACTCGAAGAAAACAACATCGGTTACACATTCTGGCCATACAAAAAGGTCGACGGTTCGTGTATGATGGGTATAGTTCGTCCTCAGCAGTGGGACAGCCTCGTTGTGGCATTTGCCGAAGCTCCACGCCACTCATATAAAGCGATCCGCGAAGCTCGTCCCGACCGAGCAGCAGCAGTAGCCGTTCTCGATTCATTTGTTCAGGCTAGCCGCTACGAAAATTGCATCCCTCAAAAATCATATATTCAGTCTATAAAACTTACTATTGAATAATGAAACTACGCACCTTACTCACCGCATCAGCAATGGCACTCGCAGCAGTGTCATACGCAGAAACTCCCCTATATCTCGATAAATCAGCGTCTATCGAACAACGCGTCGAAGACGCTCTCGCGCGCATGACCACAGCCGAAAAAATAGCAATCATCCACGCGCAGAGCAAATTCTCATCAGCAGGCGTTGCACGCCTTGGACTTACCGAAGTATGGACTTGCGACGGTCCTCACGGCATCCGTCCCGAAGTACTTTGGGATGAATGGAATCAAGCCGGATGGACCAACGACTCTTGCGTCGCATTTCCTGCGCTCTCAGCCCTTGCTGCGACTTGGGACCCATCGATGAGCCGCCTATATGGTGAAAGTATCGGTGAAGAAGCCGTATATCGCGGCAAAGACGTCCTTCTTGGCCCCGGCGTAAACATCTACCGCACTCCGCTCAACGGACGAAACTTCGAGTACATGGGCGAAGACCCCTACTTAGCAGGTCAAATGGTAGCTCCATACATACAAGGAGTACAAAGCAAAGGTGTTGCAGCTTGCGTTAAACACTACGCTCTAAACAACAACGAAATCAATCGTAATACTACCAACGTAATCATCGACGACCGTACACTCTACGAAATCTACCTTCCGGCCTTCAAAGCAGCAGCCGATGCAGGTGCATGGGCGTTCATGGGTGCCTACAACCTATGCGACAACCAACATATGTGCCACAACCAACGTTTCCTCAATGATATTCTTAAGAAAGAATGGGGCTTCGATGGTGTTGTAGTCAGCGACTGGGGCGGCGTTCATAACACAATGGAAGCTATCACAAACGGCCTCGACCTCGAATTCGGTACATGGACCGACGGACTCGCTGCCGGTGCGTCGAATGCTTACGACAACTACTATCTCGCACAACCCTATTTGAATCTCATCAAAGAGGGAAAAGTCGGCACAGACGAACTCAACGACAAAGCCCGTCGAGTACTTCGCCTTATGTTCAGAACTTCAATGGCTCCCGACAAATTTGGTGCGATGTGTTCTGAAGCTCACTATGCCGCAGCTCGCACTATCGGTGCAAATGGCATTGTACTCCTTAAAAACGACAAAAACACACTACCTCTCAATATCACCAACGGCTCACGTATCCTTGTCGTAGGCGAAAATGCAATTAAGATGATGACTGTAGGCGGTGGCTCGTCGTCGCTCAAAGCGCAACACGAAATTTCGCCCCTCGACGGTATCAGAAATGCTCTTAAAGGCAAAGCCGACGTTGAATGGGTACGCGGATATGTAGGCGACATTACAGGCGAATACAATGGAGTCGTTACCGGTCAGAACCTCAATGATAGTCGCTCTGCAGACGAGCTTATTGCTGAAGCCGTAACCAAAGCAAAAACAGCTGACTACGTAATCTTTGTAGGCGGTCTTAATAAATCGGACGGTCAAGACTGCGAAGGCGGCGACCGTGCCGGACTCGAACTTCCTTACAATCAAGATGCAGTAATCGAAGCTCTCGCAGCTGCCAATCCTCGCCTTGTCGTAGTAAACGTAAGCGGTAATGCTGTAGCAATGCCTTGGGTCGACCGAGTTCCTGCCATCGTTCAGGCTTGGTTCTTGGGATCTGAAGCCGGCAACAGCATCGCCGACATCCTCACCGGAGCCGTAAACCCCTCAGGCAAACTCCCCTTCACCTTCCCTCGCTCACTTAACGACGTAGGCGCACACGCACTCGACGCTTATCCGGGCATCAAACGCGCCGACTCAGACATCGTCGACCTCGAATATAAGGAAGGCATCCTTGTTGGCTATCGTTGGGCAGAAGCTAAAAAGACCAAACCTATCTTCGCTTTCGGCCACGGCTTGAGCTACACTACTTTTGAGTATGGCAAGGCAACAATCTCGGCTAAGAAAATCGGTGCAAACGACAATATCACCGTTTCGGTTGACGTAACCAATACAGGTGCTCGCGAAGGTGCTGAAATTGTTCAGCTCTACGTTGGCGACCCCAAAGCATCGGTTATGCGTCCTGTAAAAGAGCTTAAAGCATTCGAAAAAGTAACACTCAAGCCCGGAGAGACTCGCACAGTCAGCTTCACAATCGGAGCAGATGCACTCAGCTTCTTCGATGCTGAATCGCACTCATGGGTAGCCGAACCCGGCGACTTTATCCTCTATCTCGGAGCCGCATCCGACGATATTCGAACAACTGCTAAATTCGCTCTCACAAAATGAAACGTAAAATCACCACAATAGCAGCCGCACTTTTGGCTCTCGCGTCAGCATCGGCATCATCGGATGCAAAAATGGACGCTTTTATCACCGACCTTATGAGTCGAATGACTCTTGAGGAAAAATTAGGTCAAATCAACCTTCCGCCGTCTGACGACATTGTTACCGGCCAACCTCAGAACAGCAATATAGGCTCAGCCGTTGCTGCCGGTAAGGTAGGCGGCACATTCAATATCAAAGGAGCCGAAAAAATACGTACGCTCCAAGAACTCGCCGTCGAAAAATCACGTCTCGGCATCCCCTTGATTATCGGCATGGACGTAATCCACGGCTACGAAACAGTATTCCCCATTCCCTTAGCACTCTCGTGCTCATGGGACTTAGACGCAATCGAACGTTCGGCTCGAATCGCAGCTATCGAAGCATCGGCTGGTGGTATCTGCTGGACATTTAGCCCAATGGTCGACATCAGCCGCGAACCTCGCTGGGGTCGTATGTCGGAGGGCTCCGGCGAAGACCCATATCTCGGTAGCCTCATTGCTAAAGCCATGATTCGCGGTTATCAAGGCGACGACATGAAAGCCAACGATGAAATTATGGCTTGTGTTAAGCACTTCGCCCTCTATGGAGCTGCAGAAGCCGGTCGCGACTACAACACCGTAGACATGAGCCGTCTGCGTATGTACAACGAATACTTCGCGCCCTATCAGGCCGGTGTAGAAGCAGGTGCCGGTAGCTTTATGACATCTTTCAACATCGTTGACGGCGTACCCGCTACAGCCAACCGCTGGCTCGTCGACGACGTACTGCGCAAACAGTGGGGTTTCGACGGCTTCGTTGTTACCGACTATGCATCTATTGCCGAGATACCCGTACATGGCGCAGGCGACTTCACCACCGCCACAGTCAACTCTCTTAAAGCCGGCACCGACATGGATATGTCGGCAGGCGCTTTCCTCTCGCAACTCGAAGGAGCACTCAACGAAGGTCGCGTAACCATCGATGAAATCGACACCGCTTGCCGCCGTGTACTCGAAGCCAAATATCGCCTCGGACTCTTTGAGAATCCATACAAATACAATGATGTAGCTCGCGAAAAGACCGACATCTACACCGATGCACATCGTGCAGAAGCTCGTCGCATAGCGACAGAAACATTCGTTCTTCTCAAAAACGAAGGCAATATCCTCCCTCTCGCTCGCAAAGGCAAGATTCTGCTCACCGGGCCTATGGCAAACACTGCAGCCAACATGCCCGGTACGTGGAGTGTAGCCGCCAACCTCAAAGCCCCCAAAACACTTCTCCAAGGCTTTAAGGATGCCGTTGGCGGTAAGGCTGAAGTACGCTATGCCAAAGGCGCTAACGTATATACCGACTCCGTTATCGAAGCTGCAGCCACCATTTTCGGCCGTGATATGCGTGATCCTCGCTCTGATAGCGAGCTCCTCGCCGAAGCCATTAAGGCTGCCGAAGGAGTCGATGTTATCGTAGCTGCCATCGGCGAAGCATCGGAGTCGTCGGGCGAATCATCATCTCGCTCATCGCTCACACTCCCCGAATGTCAGCGTCGACTTGTCGAAGCTCTCCTAGCCACAGGCAAACCCGTCGTAGTACTCAACTTTTCAGGACGCCCCACTGTGATGAGTTGGGAATATGAAAACGTACCCTCGATCTTGAATGTATGGTTTGGTGGCTCAGAAGCTGCCGACGCAATCGCCGACGTTGTATTTGGCGACGTAGCACCGTCGGGCCGTCTCACTGCGACAATGCCTCGCTGCGAAGGTCAAATTCCGATCTACTATAACCACCTTAACACCGGTCGACCCAAAGGTCCGTGGTCTACCGACTTCCAGAAGTATCGCAGCAACTATATCGATGTTGACAATACTCCCCTCTTCCACTTCGGCTACGGTTTGACCTATACCACATTCGAATATAGCGATTTCACAGTCAGCAGCACTGAACTTAGTGCCAATGGGTCGATTACCGCATCAGTTACCGTCAAGAATACCGGTAAACGCGAAGGTACTGAAGTAGTACAATTCTACACTCGCGACCTCCAGGCATCAATTTCTCGTCCAGTAGCAGAACTCAAGCACTTCGAACGTCTTACCCTCGCTCCCGGTGAAAGTCGCCGTGTTGATTTTGTCATCACACCCGAACAGTTAAAATTCTACAACTACGACCTCGAATACGTAGTAGAGCCCGGAGAGTTTGAAGTGATGGTAGGACCCAATGCCGGCGAATTGTCAACACTTAAATTTACACTCATTTAATTAGTTCTCATTTATTAAATATAGCGTTTCTCACACACCCCACATCGATGCGACATCGATGTGGGGTGAATTTTTTAATATAAAATTCCCAAAAGGCATAAATAGCAAGCAAACGACAGCTAAAATAAGTACTAAAACCTGAGTCATTACGTCCACAATCAAACGTATTCTTTTGTGGATAACATTTAATTGTAAGCAACCCTGCCTAACCGATAAGGGG
>CAZYYV010000006.1:0-19082 GCA_964651295.1 uncultured Bacteroides sp. | reverse complement strand
TATTCTTTTGTGGATAACATTTAATTGTAAGCAACCCTGCCTAACCGATAAGGGGTCGCCGTGTTGATTTTGTCATCACACCCGAACAGTTAAAATTCTACAACTACGACCTCGAATACGTAGTAGAGCCCGGAGAGTTTGAAGTGATGGTAGGACCCAATGCCGGCGAATTGTCAACACTTAAATTTACACTCATTTAATTAGTTCTCATTTATTAAATATAGCGTTTCTCACACACCCCACATCGATGCGACATCGATGTGGGGTGAATTTTTTAATATAAAATTCCCAAAAGGCATAAATAGCAAGCAAACGACAGCTAAAATAAGTACTAAAACCTGAGTCATTACGTCCACAATCAAACGTATTCTTTTGTGGATAACATTTAATTGTAAGCAACCCTGCCTAACCGATAAGGGGGTAATACATCTTGACGCTACATATTTTACCCGTTGGTGTGCTTATTGCGTTGGAAAGCCAGACCGATAGACTATTGATCTCGCATAAGCATTTATCCGATTATACAGATGCTGTCAATCACGATGAATTCACCTCGGAGTATACGACATGGACGAAGAACAGAAAGAGGATGATGAACGATTTTTTCTTGGCATTATGCCCATTAGTCGACATTATTCTTGGTGGAGTACTCCCTTACAGAGCTGCGTTTCGCTTAAACCGTATTGTACGGTTATTCTAATATTATATCAAAAAAGCATGATTTTCAACACCCATTTTGACCTATAGAAGGAAATCGTTTTATTAATAGATCTACACCTAAAGCAGTTAAACTTCCGATATACACCTAATTACAAGTCCTAGATGCGCATTTCGCCCTATATGCAAAAAAATTATTGAGCAATATCAAATATTCGTTTTTTTAGTAAAAAATTTTTTTAAAATTTGCGGCAAGAGTCCTAGGATAAAGACTACAAACAATTCATTATGAAAATATCTCTCAAAATCATTATGCTCCTAATGCTAGCATTCACATTTGTGCAATGCAGCGACGATCACGTGGAGCTCTTGGACAACAATGGTCCACTCTCGCGAAGTATCACACCAACCGAAGAATCGGAAACAAACCCCACTCTCTTGACAGATTGGGAAAACTGCGAGAATGTCGTACTAAATAAAGACGGCATAATTGCAACGTTACCCTGGGGGGACGGTACGACTTCATTAGGACTTGATAGCAAGTTCTGTAAAGATATAAAATCTGCCGATGGATGGTCAATGCTTTTCCATACATTTTGTAAACAGAACAAAGATATCGGATTATCTTAAATGAGATTTACCGAGTCGCGAGTTTACGATGTCATTTATAAACCAAGATGGTTAGGTCATCCCGTAAATAACCCGCCTTATAGTGTAGTTCTCAACAAAACAGGGAATAATTTGATTGGCTTCAATTTACCAACAATGCGTTAATAACTAAAATTAATCTAATATGAAAGAACTCTCAAAAATCATTTTGATTGTCGCGGTAGCACTTGGTTCCATGGTATGGAGCTGCAGTGATGACGAGCCAACCGTAGATTTATCACCGAAGATGTTAGCATCTGAAATGGAAGCACTTCAAGGAATCTACAACGAGCTCGACATGGATGCTGAAGGCTATCCAGTACACTGGGACCTCGAAGATCCAACTACGTGGAAAGGCATTGAGCTTGACACAATTATCAATGAAGAAACGGGCGAAAATGCATTAGTAATCAAATCAATTACCATATATTTAGCAAAATATGGGGATCAAATTCCAATGAAGCTACAGGACCTAAGCTATGTCACTGACCTTAAAATATATGGTTGCTCCGGATCATATTTTGATGGTTTTAGAATACCCTCCACCGTAACTACCCTATTGGTCGATCGATTAGACCCAGATGATCCGGAATATATAAACGGTGTTCTATGCAAAGTACCGTACGGCGGCTTAATTGGCCCATCTAAATATGCAGTTTGCTTAAATCGAAGTAATATATTCGACGAAGTCACAATTCATGGTGTAGACATGGAAGGTTTTTGGATAACTCCAAAAAAGCCAGACACCAAGATTGATGTATCTGGCAACACCTTGAAAGGCGAAGTATTCCATATGTACACAACACGATTAACTTATCCTGCTAATTTAAGTCATAATCAAATATCTTCGTTGGACGGTGGTTGGCATTACTGGATTGCCTATAGGCATGAGTGTGTTCCGAACCTTCAATATAACGATTTAAAGGATATTCCCGATTACGTAATCGATAGCGATTTCTGGAAAGAAAATCACGAAAAATTTATTGGTAATCCGGGATATAGACCTCCTGTAGAATAAGGAAAAATAGCCGAACTACAATAGAGGCCGTTTCGTAGAGTTTTACGATACAGCCTCTTTTGTTGTCTATGTGTATTTATTGAAAGCCTTGCGATAGGCAATAGCCGTCGGGAGATAGAATAGGAGTCGCTACACACTAAACTTGTTTGCTACTATATCAACACGTTGTAGGGAATAACTCAGTTAATTTCATAGTAAATTTCGCACTAGTATATCAATAGAAAGTGTTACCTTTGCCGTATCCTATCTAAGCAAATACGACATCATGAAACTATCGATAATAATAATCGGCGATGAGATATTGCTCGGTCGCGTTACAGATACCAATTCTGGGCTTATAGCCCGCACTTTTGCAGCCGACGGCTGGCAAGTAAATCGTATTCGTACCGTGTCGGATAAAGCCGAAGCAATTCGAGATGCAATTATCGAGTCGCTATCTGAAAGTGAATTAGTAGTAACTACCGGCGGACTCGGTCCGACTCGCGACGACATCACCAAGCCCGTAATGACTGAAATCTTTGGAGGCGAATTGGTGATGAATGAAGATGTAAGTCGAAATATCGAGCATATTTTCGAACTAAGGAAACTCACTCTCAACGAATTGACTCGGCAACAAGCCATGGTGCCGACATCGTGTCGTGTGATTCAGAATCGTCTCGGCACCGCACCGCTGATGTGGTTCGAAAAAGACGGGCACGTACTGGTGGCTATGCCCGGCGTCCCCTTCGAAACACGCGGAATGTTGCCCGAAGTGGCTTCCGAGGTCAAAGCGCACTTCGGACGTGGTGGCGTAGTACTTCACCGCGAGTTTACGGTATCCGGAATTTCAGAATCGGCACTTGCCGAGCAACTCGCCCCATTCGAAGACTCGCTTCCGTCGTTCGTAAAACTGGCTTATCTCCCCAATCCGGGCGAACTGGTGATGCGGCTCGATGCGGACTATACCAACGAGGGCAACCCAAATACATTCGAAGCTCTTTGCGACTCTTTTAAAACTGCCCTCGGCGATAAACTCGTCGCAGAAGGAAAACTATCTCCCGCAGAACTTCTCATCCACAAATTGCGTAAAAACGGCTATACTTTTGCCTCGGCAGAAAGCTGCAGCGGAGGCAACATCGCACACCTAATCACCGCTATTGCCGGTTGCTCCGACGTAATGATGGGTGGTGTGGTTTCATATAGCAACGACGTTAAGCACCGCATTCTAGGAGTATCTCTCGACGACCTCAATACACACGGAGCAGTAAGCGAACCGGTGGTGCGACAGATGGCAGAGGGCGTACGCCGCGTTACCGGAGCCACCTGCTCCGTAGCCACCTCCGGCATAGCAGGGCCCGGAGGCGGAAGCCCTGAGAAACCCGTAGGTACTGTGTGGATTGCCGCCTCAACACCGACAACCACCATATCGAAATGTTTCTATTTTGGCGGCGACCGTCAAGCAGTCATCGATCGCGCATCCGCACAAGCACTCATGCTACTGACGTCAATTCTTTAAAAATACGCCATCACCGCCGTTTCCCCTCCCAAATTTCGGAGAAACGGCGGTTTTTAGCATCTTTAATTTCGGGAATAGTGGATTTTAGGAATGACAACCATCAATAAATAAAGACATTATATTATTTCGATTGCAAGATACTCTACCTTGGAATAAATTTGCTCCACTCTGAAGTTATTTTAAAATAATAACTCAAAAATCGCACTCCCCACACAACAGATGTATGATAATTTAACTATCTGAAAATCTTGGCAAATTCGCGAATTATCACTACCTTTGTAAAGTCGTTACGCATAAACCGACTTATTTAAACTATCTGATTTACAATCAATAGTTTAACACACGGCAACATGCGTAACCAATTTGCGTATATACTAGAATAAACTAAAACTCACTATAATGAATACTCAGACTACAACGCGGCTTGCCGACTTCCGCGCACTTCTCCAAGAGCACGGCGTAGCAGCTGCTATCGTACCTCAAGCCGACCCCCATCAAGGCGAATATCTCGCACCCCATTGGCAGGTGCGCCGTTGGCTTTCGGGCTTCACCGGCTCGGCAGGCGACTTGGTCGTTACAGCCACCAACGCGGCTCTTTGGACCGACTCTCGATATTTTCTCCAAGCCGGTCAGCAGCTCGAAGGTTCGGGCATCGAACTGATGAAAGACGGCATCGAGGGTACTCCCACTATAGCTGAGTATCTCTGCTCAACACTCAACACAGGCGACATTGTAGGCCTCGATGGTATGCTTTTCACAAAGGCACAGACCGACGCGCTCGCTGATGCTCTTGCTGCAAAAGGCATCAAACTCATCACCGACCTCGATGTTATTGACGCTATTTGGAGCGACCGCCCCGCCCTCCCCGATGGTAAAATCTTCGTTCACGACGTGAAGTATGCCGGCGAAGAAGCCAAAGATAAAATTGCACGCATCCTCGCCGATGCAACCGACAAAGGTTGTCCTGCAGTGTTCGAGTCAATGCTCGACAATATCGCTTGGACACTCAATATCCGCTGCAACGACGTGAAGCACACTCCTGTTGCAACCGCATTCCTTTACCTATCGGCTGATAAAAATGTACTTTTTATCGACCCGGCAAAGCTCACCGACGAAACCACCGCTTACCTCGCCTCACAGGGTGTGGAGACACTCGGCTACAACGAAGTAAAAACATTCCTAGGCAGCCTCTGCCAATGCAAGAAGGTGCTCGTCGACGCGGCTCATACAGCAATGCAGTTGCTCACAATTATGGGCGAACGCGCCATTGATTGCGGAGTATCTGCAGCAGCGCGCTTCAAATCGATTAAGAACGATATTCAGCTCAAAGGCATACACGACGCAATGATTCGCGACGGTGTAGCTATGGTGCGCTCACTTATGGAAATCGAGCAGCGCGTAGCTGCAGGCGTACACACCGAGGAAACCGACATAGCTGAAATTCTACGTCGTCAACGTGCAAAAGGCGAACTTTTCTTCGACGAAAGTTTCGGAACCATCGCCGGCTACGCAGGCCACGGCGCCATCGTACACTATGAAGCTACCGAAGAAAGTAGCTCTACCCTCAAACCCGAAGGGCTCCTCTTGATTGACTCGGGCGCTCAATACCTCGATGGCACTACCGACATCACACGTACTATTGCCCTTGGCAATCCGACCAATGCCGAAAAGACCGACTTCACATTGGTAATGAAAGGTCATATCGCACTCGCCCAAGCAATCTTCCCGGCCGGCACTCGCGGTGCTCAACTCGACGCTCTCGCTCGCCAATTCCTTTGGAAGCACGGTTTGAGCTATCTGCACGGCACCGGCCACGGAGTGGGCCACTTCTTGAGCGTTCACGAAGGGCCTCACAGCATCCGCCTCAACAATGTAGAAGCACCTATCCTCCCCGGCTCTATCACATCGAACGAGCCCGGACTTTATAGAGAAAACATCCACGGAATTCGTTGCGAGAACCTCGTGCTTTGTCGTAAATCGACAACCACAGAGTTTGGCGACTTCCTCCGCTTTGAGACTTTGACCCTCTGTCCCTTCGACCGCACACTCTTCAACCTCTCTATGATGACTGAAGACGAAATAGCATGGGTCGACAACTATCACGCCACAGTCTTTGCCCGTCTATCGCCTGCATTAGCAACCGATGATGAACGTGCATGGCTCGGCGCTCACACCCAGCCTCTCAAATCATAAAAATATGGCACTTATCGTACCTGTTCGCGGTTTTACCCCCAAGGTGGGCGACGACTGCTTCTTGGCAGAAAATGCCACACTCGTTGGCGACGTTACTATTGGCGACGGTTGCAGCATCTGGTTTAACACAGTCCTTCGCGGCGACGTAAATACCATCACTATTGGCAATCGCGTCAACGTGCAAGACGGCTCAGTACTCCACACCCTCTACCAGAAGTCGACCATTGAAATCGGTGACGACGTATCAATCGGCCACAATGTTACCATCCACGGCGCAAAAATTCATAACTTTGCACTCATTGGCATGGGTGCTGTAGTGATGGACGATGCCGAAGTGGGCGAAGGCGCTATAGTGGCAGCCGGCTCAGTTGTATTGGCAAAAACCAAAATCGGCCCCAACGAATTGTGGGGTGGAGCTCCGGCAAAGTTCATCAAAATGGTTGAACCGGAGAAGGCTCGCGAGATGAATCAGAAGATTGCTCGCAACTATCTCATGTACAGTAAATGGTACTCAGAAGAACCTCAAGATAACGAATGAAAGTACTCAAATTCGGCGGCACATCGGTAGGCAGCCCCGAACGCATCAAACACGTAGCGTCGCTCATCACTCGCGAACGACGTAACATCGTAGTGCTATCAGCTATGTCTGGCACTACTAACTCTTTGGTTGAAATCACCGAATACCTCTACAAGGAGAATATTCCCGGCGCGCAGGAGACTCTCAACGCTCTTCACGCCAAATATATGACCGTTGTAGAGCAGTTGCTCGGCACTATGCAGGGTAAGGCAAAAGCAGCATCCGCAATCGGCAGAGTGTTCTCGCTTCTTCGCTCGTACCTCAACGCACCCCTTACCGCCGACGGCGAAAAAGAAATCTTAGCGCAGGGAGAGTTGATGTCGACTGCTCTTATGCAATACTACCTCGAAGAGCAAGGTGTCAACTCCGTCCTTCTGCCGGCTCTCGACTATATGCGCACCCTCGAGAGCGGAGAACCCGATATGCAGTACATAGCCGACCACCTAAAACGAATTGTCGACCTCGAGACACAAGCCGATGTATTCATCACTCAGGGTTACATCTGCCGAAACGATCACGGTGGCATCGACAACCTCAAGCGAGGCGGTAGCGACTACTCTGCATCCATCATCGGTGCAGTACTCGAAGTAGAAGAAATCCAAATCTGGACCGACATCGACGGTATGCACAACAACGACCCTCGCTATGTCGAAGGCACAAAACCCGTAAGTACCCTACACTTCGAAGAAGCTGCCGAACTTGCTTACTTTGGCGCAAAGATTCTGCATCCCTCATGCGTATTGCCCGCCAAACTGCACAATATCCCAGTGCGCTTGCTCAACACCATGCAGCCAGAGGCACACGGTACACTAATCTGTCATACCACCCCCGACCGCAAGCTAAAAGCTATCGCTGCGAAAGACAATATTACAGCAGTGAAAATCAAATCGGGTCGTATGCTCTTGGCGTACGGATTTCTCCACAAGGTTTTTGAGACCTTCGAGAAGTACCGCACCAGCATCGACATGATTGCGACCTCGGAAGTGGGAGTTAGCGTATCGGTTGACGATGATTCGCGCCTTGCAGCCATCGTTGACGAACTAAAAAACTTCGGCACCGTCACCGTCGACCGCGATATGGTGATAATCTGCGTTGTAGGCGACCTCGAATGGGAGTCGTGCAAATTCCAGTCGCAAGTACTTGAAGCCCTCAAAGACATCCCCGTGCGTATGATTTCATACGGCGGCAGTAACTATAACATCTCAGTGCTCGTCCGTCGCGACGACAAAGTACGCGCACTGAAAGCATTAAGCGAAAAGCTATTCTAACCATCACATTTCTATTATGATAACGGTAACCAATCTAGGCATACAATTCGGTAAAAAACCTCTTTTTCAAGACGTAAACCTCAAATTCACCCCCGGCAACTGCTACGGCATCATCGGAGCTAACGGCGCCGGGAAGTCGACACTTATGCGAATGCTCAGCGGTCAACTTGCACCTACCACAGGTACCATCGCTCAAGGTCCCGGCGAACGCATGAGCGTACTCGAGCAGGACCACTTCAAGTTCGACGATTGCACCGTACTCGAGACAGTACTCCGAGGCCATACCGTCCTCTGGGATATTATGCAAGAAAAAGACGCGCTATACTCAAAAGCCGACTTTACCGACGCTGACGGCATCCGCGCTTCTGAACTTGAAGAACGCTTTGCCGAACTCGAAGGCTGGAACGCCGAAAGCGACGCAGCAGCCCTCCTTAGCGGCCTCGGCATCAAAGAAGACCGCCACTATATGCTTATGCGCGATGTCAGCGCAAACGAAAAAGTGCGCGTTCTACTCGCTAAAGCACTCTTCGGCAACCCCGACAACCTCCTCCTTGACGAACCAACCAACGACCTTGACCTCGACACCGTAGCTTGGCTCGAAGACTACCTGTCGAATTTCGAAAATACAGTACTCGTCGTATCACACGACCGCCACTTCCTCGACTCAGTTTGTACCCACACTCTCGACATCGACTACAACCGCCTCCAACTCTTCGCCGGCAACTACTCGTTCTGGTATCAGAGTAGCCAGCTAGCTCTTCGCCAGCAGCAACAAGCCAACAAAAAGGCTGAAGAAAAGCGTCAGGAACTTCTCGAATTCATCCGCCGATTCAGTGCCAATGTGGCTAAGAGTAAGCAGACTACTTCGCGCAAAAAGATGCTCGAAAAACTCAATATCGAAGAGATTCAGGCATCATCTCGCCGCTACCCCGGCATTATCTTCACGCCTTCGCGAGAAGTGGGCAATAAAATTCTTGAAGTCAAAGGTCTTACAGCAAGTGTCGACGGCAAAGTACTTTTCCGCGATGTGAATTTCCAAATTGAGAAAGGCGATAAGGTTGCATTCCTCAGCCACGACCCTCGTGCAATGACAGCTCTCTTCGAAATCATCAACGGCAACAGAAAAGCCGACGAAGGCACCTACGAATGGGGACAAACCATCACCACGGCTTACCTCCCGCTCGACAACTCTGACTTCTTCAACACAGATTATAACCTGGTTGATTGGCTCGGACAGTACAGCGACGACTCAAGCGAAATCTACCTCAAAGGATTCCTCGGCAAAATGCTCTTCTCCGGTGAAGATGTACTCAAAAAGGCATCAGTACTCTCCGGTGGCGAAAAAATTCGCTGCATGATTGCCCGCATGATGCTCCGCGATGCCAACACAATGATTCTCGATTCGCCCACCAACCACCTCGACCTCGAATCGATTCAGGCGTTCAACAACACCCTTCAATCGTTCAAAGGCGTAATTTTGATGGCTTCGCACGACCACGAATTTATCCAGACCGTCTGCAACCGCATCATCGAACTTACCCCCAACGGCATCATCGACAAACTCACCGAGTACGACGACTACATCACCGACCCCCGCGTAGCCGAAGCTCGCGAAAAGCTATACGCGGAGTAATCATTTACTAATAAAATCTAAACACAAAATATTATGGTAAAGCACATTGTAATGTTTCGCCTCGAAGCTGACGATGCCAAGCGCGCCGAATTGGCAGCCGCTTTCAAAGCAGGTATCGAAGCACTTCCCGCTAAAGTCGACGGTCTCGACTCAGTGGAAGTTGGCATCAACGACGGTCCTGCTGCCGGCAACTGGCATATCGTCCTCACCGCGCTATGTCCCGACTACGCCGCTCTCGACGCTTACTCGGCACATCCCGAACACCTCGCTTGCGTTGCTATCATCAAGCCTTTTATCGGTCAGCGTGCTTGCGTTGACTATGAAGCATAGTGGCAGTCAACGAAAATAGCTATCTAACAGAACTGCTGGCGCTTGACTCGGCTGCGGAATCGACCGTCGCCAAGTACAATGCGCTGGCAAGCTTCTTTTTTGACTTTATCGACGAACAGACAGCAACGTCGTCGATTAACTTTGCCGGCCCATTCGCCAAAACCGACTACCTACTCACCGAGGCGAATGTCGCCCCGGAGTTGGCTCGCGCAGTCAATGCCGCACGTAATCGTTTTCGCCATCGAGCCACACTTAGCGACGAAGTCATCGAATCTGCATTTCGAACCGACCTTGCTGCAGTAGCAGACTTCGTAGCTACCGTTTGCAATCTTGAGTTGCCATCACTTTTCGACGCACCACAATTACAGGATTACGTTGAAGCGTCAGACCCGGACTATACTCGCACCATTGTTCGCGATGTCGACGGGTTTACCATTTACATCAGCCCCGACGAAGCTCCCGACGAAGAATTTGTGCTCGATTGCAGCGACGAGAGCCGTCGCTACCTTTGTGATATTTGCGCACCATTGACTCAACTCAACTTAGTCCGCCCAATCATCAGCGGCAATCGAATAGAAGCAGAGCACATCATTTACGAGCCCGACTATTTAGTGAATGTCAGCCAAATCGCATCATGCTTTGAGAGCTATGCGACAGATGCTCGAATCAGTATCGTGCGCAAATTCAGCCGAATGGCAAACACTCCGGCTATCAATCTCGGTAATTTTGCATCTCAACTTCTCGACGAAGAAATTCATCACGCTGAATCGAACGATTTCCGCAAAAGTGCCGATACTTTTTTTCGCAACAACACCATCAATCTCGCTACTTGCGAGCTCCCTGCCACATTCCGCAACGATGCACACCGCCAGCAAATTAATATCCGCAGAGCCATCAAACACGACCTACCTGAAAACGTATCAGGGTTCAGTCGCGACCGTGTAATACTCGAACCGGGCTTTTTCTCCGAGATGCTCGGATTGCAAGCGCGCATGGACCTTATGCAGCTTGACTACAAAGTACTTATCGAGCAAAAATCAGGCAAAGGAGCATGGCCGCAAGCCGACCCACGCCGTCCTCGTCACACTGAGCAACACTACGTACAATTGTTGCTCTATATGGCCATCATGCGACTAAACTATCGCGCAAAATATGAGGCTAACGACCGACGACTAAACACATTCTTGCTATACTCGCGCTACGACGAGCCTCTCGTAGCACTTGGCCCGGCTCCCGAATTACTACACCAAGCATTCGTAGTGCGCAATATGATTGTGTATTACGAGCAGCAAATTGCGAGTGGGAATACCTCTGTGCTTACCACCCTCACTCCGGACGAACTCAACAAACACGGACAAGGCAAACTCTGGGAGCAATATCAGCGGCCGCAGTTGGGTGAGATTCTCAATCCATTTACAGAGAGCGACTCGCTTTCGATGGCATACTTCTCTCGTATGCTTCAATTTGTTACAGTCGAGCACCTTCTCGCTAAAATTGGTAACAAAAGCAAACGTGCTTCCGGATTTGCATCTGCATGGCATAATAGTGTAGCCGAAAAACTCGAGGCAGGCAACATCTACATAGGACTTCAACTCACCACACCGTCAGCCGACTACGTTGGAAAAGTCGAAGAAATCGCACTCTCATTTGCGCCCGACAAAGCCAACGATATGGCAAATTTCCGCACCGGGGATGCAGTCATTCTCTATGCATACACCCCCGGCACCGAACCCGATGCACGTCGGACGATAGTTTTCCGTTGCTCTATAATCGAAATCGGAGTCGACTACATACATTTGGCACTACGATTTGCGCAGTCGAGTGCAGCTCCGTTTACTCAAGCATCCGATCTCAATTGGGCTATCGAGCACGACTATATCGACTCGTCGCAAAGCGCACTTTACCAAGGCTTGCACACTTTTCTCACCGCTCCCGACGACCGCCGCGACTTGCTATTGATGCGTCGCACACCGAGCATCGACACGTCGCGCCGACTCACTTGCGATCATGGCAATTTTAACGATCTAGCCTTGCGCGTTAAGCAAGCCAACGATATTTTTCTTATCATCGGACCTCCGGGTACGGGCAAAACATCGTTCGGAATGGTAACAACGCTACGCGAACAACTCGCAGATGGCAAATCATCGGTACTTCTACTGTCATACACCAACCGTGCCGTCGACGAAATTTGCTCGAAACTGGTCGAAGAAGGCATCGACTTTATGCGCATAGGTCCGTCGCTATCCTGCGCACCCGAATATCGCGGCTACTTGCTCAAAGAAAAGACCGCTGATTGCTCAACAGTAACAGACGTTCGCCATAAGATAGCAGCTACACGCGTATTTGCCGCCACCGTATCGTCGTTCAACGGTTCTATCAACCTACTCAACATCAAAAACTTCGACCTCGCCATCATCGACGAAGCATCGCAGATACCCGAGCCACACCTGCTCGGCACCATTTGCGCTCGCACCGACAACGACACTCCAGCCATCAAAAAAATCGTAATGATTGGCGACCACAAGCAGCTTCCGGCAGTAGTGCAGCAAACTCCCGAAGAATCTGCCGTAGCCGACCCTACTCTGCAAAATATAGGACTGACCGACTGTCGACTTTCACTATTCGAACGCCTCCTACACTGCTATGGCGACGACCCTACAGTAACACATCTACTTAGCCGACAGGGACGTATGCACGTCGAGATTGCCGAATTCCCTAATCAATCGTTCTACTGCGGTAAATTGGACGATGCAGGGCTACCTCATCAAAATGCCGAATTACCAATTATCGAAGGTAACGACCTGATTTCACGCATATTAAACCACCGCGTAGCTTTTGTCGACATCGCAGAAGCCCCGACACTCGACACTCCGGATAAAATAAACCACAGCGAAGCCGACTTCATAGCCACGCTCGCCACTACCATCTACTACCTTGAGCCCGACTTTAGTGCCGACGACACTATTGGTATCATCGTCCCCTACCGCAACCAAATAGGCGTTATCCGCCAAGCTTTACAAGCAAGCGGAATCGACGAATTGGCAAACATTGCCATCGATACCGTCGAACGCTTTCAAGGTAGCCAACGCAAATATATCATTTACGGATTTACTGTCAAACGCCGTTCACAACTCAACTTCCTCACCGAGCATACATTCACTGACATCGACGGCTCGGTAGTCGACCGCAAGCTCAATGTAGCTATGACACGCGCGCGCGAGCACCTCATCCTCATCGGCAATGCCACACTTATCGCCGAACGCCCCGTATTCCACAAACTCATCGAATACACAAAAGCAAAAAAAGAGTATTTTAATGCGTCCATTTAAAAACTCCGAGGAATGATGCAAAGAATTTAAAAAAAATTATTACCTTTGCACGCAATATTAAACATTCCCCCAGATGAGTTCATTTATTGCAGACAGAGTAAAGATGGACGGACTCACATTCGATGATGTATTGCTTATCCCGGCATACTCAGAAGTCCTTCCTCGCGAAGTAAACCTCCAGACCCGTTTCTCTCGAAACATCACCCTCAACGTGCCTATCGTATCGGCGGCTATGGACACCGTTACCGAATCACAATTGGCAATTGCTATCGCCCGTGAAGGCGGTTTGGGTGTTATCCACAAGAACATGTCGATTGCCGAGCAGGCACGCCAGGTACACGCTGTGAAACGCGCTGAGAATGGTATGATCTATGATCCCGTTACTATTCGCCGCGGCTCGACAGTTGCCGATGCACTCCGAATGATGAGCGAATACCACATCGGCGGTATTCCTGTAGTAGACGAAAACGGCAAACTCGTTGGTATCGTTACTAATCGCGACCTTCGTTTCGAACGCGATCACACTCGTCTTATCGATGACGTGATGACTAAAGAAAATCTCGTCACAACATCTCAGACCACCAATCTCGAAGAAGCTGCCGACATCCTCCAGTCGCACAAAATCGAAAAACTTCCCGTGATTGACAACGAAGGCAAACTCATCGGTCTCGTTACTTATAAAGACATCACCAAAGCTAAAGATAAACCCAACGCTTGCAAAGACAGCCTCGGCCGTCTTCGCGTAGCTGCCGGTGTAGGCGTTACACCCGACTCAATGGACCGCGTAGACGCGCTCGTAGCTGCCGGTGTCGACGCTATCGTAATCGACACAGCTCACGGACACTCTCGCGGCGTTGTTGGCGTGCTCGAAGCCGTAAAAGCAAAATATCCCAACCTCGACGTAGTAGTTGGTAATATTGCAACCGGCGATGCCGCCAAATACCTCGTAGAACACGGCGCCGACGGCGTAAAAGTAGGTATCGGCCCGGGCTCTATCTGTACTACTCGCGTTATTGCAGGTGTAGGTGTACCCCAGCTCTCAGCCGTATACGACGTAGCAAAAGCGCTCGAAGGCACCGGAGTTCCCTTGATTGCCGACGGTGGTATCCGCTACTCTGGCGACATTGTTAAAGCACTTGCTGCAGGTGCTCATTCAGTGATGCTCGGCGGTATGCTTGCAGGTGTAGAAGAATCTCCCGGCGACACCATCATCTTCAATGGCCGTAAATACAAAGCATATCGTGGCATGGGTTCGCTCGAAGCAATGGAAAAAGGTTCAAAAGACCGCTACTTCCAAGGCAACGAAAACGATGTCAAGAAACTCGTTCCCGAAGGCATCGCAGCTCGTGTGGCATACAAAGGCAGCCTCTACGAAGTTGTTTACCAGATGCTCGGCGGTCTCCGTGCAGGTATGGGCTACTGTGGAGCTCCCAACATCGAAACGCTCCACAAGGCACAGTTCACTCGCATTACCAATGCCGGCGTAGCTGAAAGCCATCCCCACGACGTTGCAATTACAGCAGAAGCTCCCAACTATAGCACCACACAGGGCTAATAGCTGACAACCGAATAATCAAACGGTTCTGGTCGATTTTCTCGCATCAGAACCGTTTTTTCATTATAATTTTGTAAATTTGCACAATAAGCGTATTATTACATCGTTAATTTATTGATAATATATACTAAACGAGATATCACTATTTCACCAATGAAAAAGACAATATTCGCAGCCGCCACTCTGATTGCCTCTGCATTCGGCGCATCAGCACAAAATACTGACGCCGTGCTTATGAAAGTCGACGGTCACGACGTATATGTAAGCGAATTTGAATACCTATACAATAAAAATAATTCGCAACAGGTACAACAACAGTCAATCGACGAGTACCTTACACTCTTTACCAATTACAAGTTGAAAGTTGCCGACGCCCAGCGCAACGGGCTCGACAAAAGCCCCGAATTTATAGCCGAATTCAAAAAGTATCGCGATGATTTAGCTACTCCGTACTTGCGCGTTCAAGCCGTTGAAGATTCTCTTATCAACGAAGCTTATGAGCACCGCAAATACGATGTATATGTAAGCCACATCATGCTCCCCCTAGATGGCGGTAACTTCGAAAAAGCTGATTCGCTTCGCGCGGCTATCATTGCCGGCACAACAACATTCGAAGATGTAGCTCGCAAATATTCTGTCGACCGTGGCAGTTCGGCTCGCGATGGACGTATGGGCTACGTAGTACCCGACCGTTTCCCTTGGCCGTTCGAACAAGCATCTTACAACCTCAGCGAAGGCGAACTTTCTGAGGTGGTCAACTCGGGCATGGGCTATCACATCATCCGTGTTGAAAGTAAAACACCCGCGAGCGGTGAAGTGCTTGCATCACATATTCTCCGCCTCACCCGAGGTAAGTCAGAAACCGAAATTGCAGCACAAAAAGCAACTATCGACTCGCTCTATACCGTCCTCAAAAATGGTGCCGACTTTGCAACTGTAGCTAAGTCAATGTCGGAAGACCCCGGCTCGGCTCGCAACGGCGGTTCTCTCAACTACTTCTCTCGTGGCATGATGGTTACAGAGTTCGATAGCGTTGCATTTAGCCTCAAAGATGGCGAAATGTCGGAGCCTTTCCAGACCTCATTCGGCTACCATATCATCAAACGTTTCGACCATAAGGGCGTGCCAGCCCTCGACGAAGTGCGCGACCAAATCAAGAAGAATATGGTGCGCGACGCACGCGCAAAAGCGCCCGAAGAAGCCAAGGTAAAAGAACTTATGGTTCAATACAACGCTTCTATTGACGAAAACGCTTTTGGCACTATCACATCTGCTATCAACGCAAATGGAATGCTCGACTCGGCAATGTTTGCTAACTTAAAAACGCTCGACACTCCGGTCGCTAATTGCAACGGCAAAGCAATCGCAATATCGAAAGTAGTTGAAACACTTCCGTTCACCAACACCGTAAACGCAGATTTAGCAGCTGAAGTGCTTCACAATGCTACAGAAAACACACTCCGAGAAGCGGTCCTCGATGAAGCTCGTGCTGAGCTCGAACGCACAAATGCCGACTACCGCAACCTCGTTAACGAATATCGCGACGGCATCTTGCTCTATGAAATCTCTAACCGCAACGTATGGGATCGTGCAGCAAAAGACTCTGAAGGCCTTGAAGCATTCTTCAAAGCTAATGCAGCTAAGTATGCTTGGGAAAAGCCAAAGTTCAAGAGCTTTATCATCTTCGCTCAGAACGACTCTGTACTTGCCGAAGCAGTTGCCTATGCCGACTCTCTTTCGACCGACGACCTCGCTAAGTTTAACCAGGATATGCGCAAACGTTTCAACCGAAACATCAAAGTTGAACGCGTTATCGCAGCAGAAGGCGAGAATCCTATCACCGACCACCTCGGTTTCGGAGCAGAAAAACCGGCTAGCGATACCAAAAACAAGTGGCAGAGCTATGCCGCATATAAAGGCCGCGTAATCGCAGCTCCCGAAGAAGCAGCCGACGTTCGCGGTGCTGCAGTTACCGACTACCAAGCTAAACTTGAAGCCGATTGGGTGAAAAAACTCAACAAAGATTACAAGGTTAAGCTCAATAAGAAAGTCTTTAAACAACTAAAAGAAAGACAAGAAAAGAAATAGTATGTCCTACATACCCCACTTTATTGCCGCCATGGTCGCAGCCGCGTTATTGCTCGGTTGCAGCCATGGCGACGATGCTTCTATTCCAAGCGATGCTGTAGCTCGCGTAGGTAAAGAATATCTTACTCGCGACGACGTTAATCGCCAGTTACGATCCGGATTAACTCCCGACGACAGCACAGCCCTTGCTAAAGCCTATATCCGTTCGTGGATCGACACAAAACTAATTGCCAACGTTGCTTCGACCGAAGTGGATATTGAAGAAATCGACCGTCTTACAGAGGAATATCGTAATGAATTGATTATGGCTCAATACCGACGCGCAATGGCGCGTCAAGCCTCAGATGGCGACTTCGCTGAAGACTCTCTAAAAGAATACTATAATAATCACCTCGACGATTTCGTTCTTGAGCGACCGATGCTAAAAGGAATATATATCAAGCTACCCGACTACACGTCGAACCTCGCAACAATTCGCCGACTATATAATTCTAAAAAGCCTGCCGACATCGACCGTCTCGAAAAAGCAGCGCTCAACTCAGCAATTCATTACGATTACTTCCGCGACCGTTGGGTCGACCGCGAACAAATCGAAAAAAGAATACCAATCGAGTTTACCGAAGCTGTAACAGCATCACTAGCCGCACACAAGCCACTCGAAGTAACCAAAGATGGCTTTGTCTACCTTCTATCGGTCGACGACTACCTACCACCTCGCGCCACAATGCCATACGAAGCTGCGCGTCCTATCGTTCGCGAGCGTCTCCTTACTGTCAAGCGCCTCGCATACGACAATCAACTACGCACCGACCTCTATAAACGAGCTATCGACAACGGGATCGCGGAGGTGTATTAAATAAGCAGATTTCATTAAACAGAAGTCTAATGCATTACATTAACTTTATTTAACTCTCGGGGGGGGTAATTATTAATAATTGCATACCTTTGCAGCGAATTAACAAATACTTCCTCAAATGAAACTTATTACCCCAAAATTGATGTGTTCCACAATTTCAGTTGTGATGTCGCTCTTATGCGTGAACGCATCTGCTGATGTCATCGACACCGGCAAAACTCTAAAAGCTCGACCGGAATTTATTCCTTCGCAGTTCACTATCAATAATCAATCTGTGCTTTTTCTTGAAGAGGAAGTCGTAGATGATTATCATAACGAAACAGATCAAACCAAGTTTACTTTATTCAATTCTTCCTTAGAAGAAGTAACTAGTTTTACCACACCATTCGTTCCAACAATAACAGCGACATACATAACATATTACGCTGTTCACGGCCCCATAAATGTGCAGGAAACAAACCGACAAAAATACACTCTGCAAGAAGGAGTAAGCGAAGAAGATTTCATACAATTCTCCCAACAACAAGGTTATAACCGCCGAATAGAAAAAGATGGAGAAGTATGGATGTTGCCTTCTAATTCGTGGGAATATTTTGAGTATGATTATTTTGGTGATAAATATCCGGAAAAAGTCATCGCATATAAGGATGGTGAAATCATTCAGATAGCCATCTTCTATGGTAGCGAATATGGCTTTATCGGCTACAACGATACAGGAAACGAAATAATAGACTATGCCTATGCTTATCCGGAAGATATAGACCTTATATCATCAGGTGGATGCGAAGACGCAACATTCGTATTATCGCAAACATTATTCAACGACGATGAAGCATACGAATGGATTGAGCCGACTTACTCTATAGTAGAAGTATCTGATTCAACCGAATTCGAAAAGATTAAAGGCGAGAAAATTCTTACAACCGGATTCAAAGTTGTTTCGCAAAACGGATCGACAATTTCAGACGTTGCTCTTCCTGCAGAATGTTGTGGAGATGATGTCTATTTCGATCTCTATATAACTGATAGCGGCACATTCTTATTAGTTCACTCATATACTTCCGGTTCAGAAGAAGACTACTATATGGTCTATAAAGTGGAAGCAGCCTCCTCATCAATAAAGTCGATTGGAGCTCCTCGCAAAGTAAGCGTAAGCCCAAGTGCTCCTCGACAAGGGACTCCGGTAAATGTAAATCTCGGTGAAGCTGCTGGAAACACCACTAAAGTTTCTGTAGTATCAGTAGGCGGGCGCACAGAACTTGTTCAGACCATTAAGCCCGGAAGCACTGAAACCGTTATCAACACCGATAGACTAGAACGCGGTGTTTATGTCGTAGTTGTTGACAATGGCACATCAAAGCGAGAAGCTACAAAAATCGTAGTGCGCTAAAACGATTGTAGAGACCAACTAACCATTAACTTGTAATAAATTCAC